>JAYUWF010000212.1:0-14717 GCA_043753685.1 Herminiimonas sp. | reverse complement strand
TCGCCACCGGCGTGTTGGCCAGTGCATACAGGCGCCGGGTCGCCTTGTTGACCGACACATCCGTCGCTTGCGCCGACAGGATCACCGCAATTAGCAGTTCGAATGGTGTGGTGTATTCCAGTTCGGTGGTCGGATGCGGGTTGCCGGCCTGCAGACGCGCAAAGATTTCACGCCGCTTGATGGCGTTCATGGCAGCTCTCCGGCGGGCGGCTTGGCGGCTTCCTGCTTGATGCGGGCGCGCTCGATGGCGGCGGCGATGATGGCACGCTTGCGCTCGCGCTCCGCGACCTCGGCGGCGGATACGGGCGTCTCCGCATTCACGGCGGCCAGTTTTGCCGCTGCCTTTGCCGCCAGCCGAGCGTCGTTCTCGCGCCGTTCGCGCGCCAGACGCTCGCTGCGAAAATCATGGCGGGCACGGGCGGCATCGGCTTGCGCCTGGTTCCAGGCATCCCAGCCGGTGCGCCCGGGCGTGACCGGCATCATCACGATGCAATCGACCGGGCATGGCGCCACGCACAGGTCGCACCCGGTACACAGCTCCGGCAGGATGGTGTGCATCTGTTTGGCCGCGCCGACGATGGCGTCGACCGGGCAGGCCTGGATGCAGAGAGTGCAACCGATGCACAGGGCTTCGTCGATGAACGCCACCGGACGTTCGCGCTCGACCCCGTTGGCTCGATTCAAAGGGATGACGGGTTGCCCCAGGAGTCGCGCCAGTCGCACGATGCCAGCCTCGCCGCCGGGTGGGCACTGGTTGTAGCCGGCCATACCGGCGGCGACTGCCTCGGCATACGGGCGGCAGCCGGCATAGCCGCACTTGGTGCACTGGGTCTGCGGCAGGGCGTCTTCGATCTGATCGGCAAGACTGCCGGACGAATGTGACGAATGCGACGAATCGGGCGCATCGGTGGCGGCTGGCTGCACGGTGAACTTTTCGATGGAAACCACGATTATCGGGCAATTCGCCCCATCGTTCAAAACGCCCGGCACATAAAAAAACCGCTCGCGCTGGCGCGAACGGCTTTTTAGTGACCCGGCCCGACGCCGGCAAGGCCGGAGTCAGCAAGCGCGGCCGTGTACCGGTCAGTCGTTGGCCTTGATGAAAGCGCCGATCTTCGGACAGATCACTTCACGCCAGCGACGGCCGGCGAAGATGCCATAGTGCCCACATTCCGGCGCGATGAAATGCTGTTTCTTCGCTTTTGGAATCGACGAGCACAGGTCTTGCGCTGCCTGGGTCTGGCCGGAGCCGGAGATATCGTCGAGCTCGCCTTCAATGGTAAACAAGGCCACATTCTTGATGTCTTGCGGGCGCACCAGCTTGCCGTCGATTTCCCACATACCCTTTGGCAGGAGGAACTCCTGGAAAACGATCCTGATCGTCTCGAGATAGTATTCGGCCGGCATGTCGAGCACCGCGTTGTACTCGTTGTAGAACTTGCGATGCTCTTCAGCCGAGGCATTGTCGCCTTCGCGCAGATGCATGTAGAAATCCCAGTGGCTCTGCGCATGACGGCGTGGATTCATTGCGACGAAGCCGGCGTGTTGCAGGAAACCCGGATACACGCGGCGTCCGAAGGCCGGGTAATTTGCCGGAACCGTGTAGATGACCTTGTTTTCGAACCAGGAAAACGGCTTTTCGGTCGCCAGGTTGTTGACCTGGGTTGGCGATTTGCGCGGATCGATGGGGCCGCCCATCATCGTCATGGTCTTCGGCATGATCGGATCGTTGGCCGATGCCATCAGCGAAATCGCAGCCAGCACCGGCACGGTAGGCTGACACACCGAAATGACGTGTACGTTCTTGCCCAGCGTATGGATGAAATCCTGGACGTAATGCACATAGTCATGCAGGTGGAAGGCACCTTCGGACAGCGGCACCATGCGGGCATCGGTCCAATCCGTCACATAGACGTCATGTTCTTCCAGCAAACTGCGTACGGTGTCGCGCAACAGTGTCGAATGATGGCCCGAAAGCGGTGCGACCAGCAGCACCGTCGGCTGCTTCAAGGCGGCGAATTCCTTGGTGCTCAATTCTTTCTTGAAATGAATCAGCGTACAAAACGCTTTTTGCTGCTTGATCTCTTCGATGATCCCGACGGCGCTACCGTTGACCTTCACCGATTTGATGTCGAAAGGCGGTTTTTCGTAATCCTTGCCGAGCCGATAGATCAATTCGTAGCCCGCCGCAATGCGCTGGGCGAACGGCGTGTGCGCCAGCGGCGACACCGGATTGGTGAACAGTTTCGACGAGGCTTCCGCCCACTGGATCAGAGGATTAAGAAAAGTACGGTTCAGTTCGTGAAATTGGTAGAGCATGTTGGCCTCTGAAAATAATTACCGGTGTGCTTCAGTCTGAGTGCGAATGCGAATTGCCGCAATGCACCATCAACAATTTTTTTAATCATCCTGCAACAGCATGGCCGAATTCCATTTCGAGCGTCGCTGGCTAACATCGGCGCGCAATGTCCAGAGATCTGCATTCATCGTGTCGCGTGCGGATCGCATTCATCACTGACCGAAGACTCGTCTATTGTCCAATAGCACGCTCGATTATCGCATGTCGCTGAGACAGTCGTGAAAACCACGTCAAAAGCAAGGTTTTCGAGTTTAAGAATACTGGGAATGCACCCTCTTTATGCCAAAGCGCGCGGCATTGCGCAAGGGCAAAAAGACAAGGTCTCGTGTCGTTAACGTTCGAGAAGCGACCGTGGTCGACCCTCGGAGCCCGGTCCGACGCCATTTTTTTGGCGATGGCTGTGATATATCAGGAGAGGTTCGAAATGACTGGATGTTGCAAATTTCTGACACTCTGCAGATTGTAACGATCGTCCGAACCAGGGATCGCAGCACCGGATTCACAGAGACACGGCTGCCTGCTGTCCTTCACGCGTTGGCAGCGCTAAGAGGTAAGACGCTTCGCCTGGCAGTGAGCAGGAAAGTCAGATGGATGCACGCGGCATCGCTGCAGGAAATGCGCGTCAGCGTAGCTCAGGCGGTTCAGCGCAGATGCGCTCCGCCGAGCGCAGCCGAGCGCAGATCATTGCAATGCGGCAGCGGCAATCACCGCTGCCGGTCCGATCAATCGAAGACCGGGCTTTCGACACCCAGGATTTTGTGCAGCTTGGGGGAGGTCGTGGTGTACTGCATGTGGATTTTCTTGTCGGGGAAAATATACGGCGCCGCGCCGAACGCAGCCAGAGCCGCTTCGTGGAAGCCCGACAAGATCAGTTTCTTCTTGCCGGGATAGGTATTGATGTCGCCAACGGCAAAGATCCCCGGTACGTTGGTTTCGAACTTCTCGGTACCGACCTTGAGTTGCTTGCGTTCGATTTCCAGGCCCCATTCGGCGATCGGGCCGAGTTTCGGCGACAGGCCGAAGAACACCAGCAAGTGGTCCAGCGGCATGCGCCGCGTGACGCCATCGGCAGCCGTGACCTTGATCTCTGCGAGCCGGCCATCGGCCGAGGTCTCGAATCCGGTCACCTGACCGACCAGCAACTGCATTTCAAGGTCGTCGCACAACTGCTTCATCTTGGCCACCGATGCCGGCGCGGCGCGGAATTCGTCACGCCGATGCAGCAGCACCACCGATTCGGCCTTGCCCACCAGGTTCAATGCCCAGTCCAGGGCCGAGTCGCCACCGCCGCAGATCACCAGGTTCTTGCCATGAAATTGCACCGGATCCTTGACCCGATAAAACAACTGGGTATCGTTGAATTGCTCGATGCCATCGACCTTGATGGTGCGCGGCTGGAACGAACCGACGCCCGCGGCGATGAATATCGTCTTGGTCACGAAGCGGGTGCCGGTCGTGGTTTCGAGATCGAAACGGCCGTCTTCGCGCTTGTGCACCAAGGCGACTTCCTGGTTCAAATGGAAAGTCGGGCCGAACGGCTCGATCTGTTTCAACAGGTTGTCGGTCAGTTCCTGACCGGTGCAGACCGGCACGGCCGGTATGTCGTAGATAGGCTTGTCGGGATACAGCTCGACACACTGACCACCTACGCTCGGCAGTGAATCGATGACGTGCGCCTTGATTTCCAGAAGGCCCAGTTCAAACACCTGAAACAGGCCGACCGGTCCGGCGCCGACAATGACGGCATCCGTTTCGATCGTGGCGGGGGCGAGAGGATTACTGGTAGTCATACGGCGCTCGGGTTCCTGAAAAAAAGGGGGCGGTTCAAATCAAAAAGGATGTCTGCCATGCTCGTGCACACGGTCGGGGCCCGCTGAAACGGTCGACGCAGCACGGCGCTCGGCGCAGGCTGGTGGCCGACGGTACCGCTCAGCGCGCCAGAAACTGGATCTTCGCGGTGACGTCTTTCCAGTCATCGGCATCCGGCAAGGCAGCCTTGGTCTTGGTGATCGATGGCCATTTGCGCGCAAGTTCGACGTTGAGCTTGATGAATTGCTGCTGGTCGGCCGGTACGTCTTCTTCGGCATAGATGGCGTTGACGGGGCACTCGGCCACGCATACCGCACAATCGATGCACTCGTCGGGATCGATGGACAGGAAATTCGGTCCTTCGCGGAAGCAGTCTACCGGGCATACATCGACGCAGTCTGTGTAACGGCAGCGGATGCAGGATTCGGTCACAACGTGGGTCATAACAGTCCTATCTGTGTTTCACAAAAATTCCGGGCAGGATTGCCGCATATGGAACGAGGCGGCGCCACGGCCCATGTAAAATACCGTGCTTCCAACCGCAAAGCCTTGTATTTTAAGGCAAAAGCAAGTCGCTCACAAACCGCGGTTAGACAGAATCCAAATAAGCAAATGCGGCGGGTGCGCTGCAGCGCCGCATGGATCCTTGGCGCAGCTGCAGCGCATCGACCGGAGGAGCCGACGGCAGCCGAGGCGCGCCGACCGATCGCAGAGTACACCCGTTCAATCAAAGAGGTTTGCATGAGCAGTAAAACGCTGTCGCTGGTCGCCGGACTCGGGTTCATCGCATTCACTGCTGCCCAGGTGATGGCGCAGGTGCTTCCCGTTCCGGCTGCATCCGCATCCACCGCCCCCACACCAGCGCCGATCCGCATCGGCGAAATCAACAGTTACTCGACCGCGCCGCAATTTGCGCTGCCTTACCGGAATGGCTGGCAACTCGCGCTAGAAGAAATCAACCGCGCCGGTGGCGTCGACGGCCGCACGCTCGAGGTGCTCTCGCGCGACGATGGCGGCGAGCGCAGCCAGGCGATCCTGCTGGCGCAAAACCTGATCCTCAAGGACCGGATCGACCTGCTGGCCGGTACCTATCTGTCGCCGATCGGGCTGGCGGTCTCAAACGTCGCCAACCAGAACCGCAAGCTGTTCATCGCCGGCGCGCCGCTGTCGGATGCGCTGACCTTGGCCAAGGGTAACCGCTATACCTTCCGGCTGCGCCCATCGACCTACATGCAGGCGGCGATGCTGGTGGAAGAGGCGGCGAAGCTTCCGGTGACCCGGTGGGCGACGATCGCGCCGAACTACGAATATGGCCAGAGCGCGGTCTCGAGCTTCAAGCAATTGCTCAAGGCGCGCCGTCCGGACGTGCAGTTCGTTGCCGAACAATGGCCGGCGCTGGGCAAGATCGATGCCGCATCGGTGGCGCAGAACCTGCACAAGGCGCGCCCGCAGGCGATCTTCAATGCCACCTTCGGCGCCGACCTGCAGGCGCTGGTCAACGAAGGTCAGAAGCAGCGGCTGTTTGCCGGCGTAGCGGTGGTATCGATGCTGGCCGGCGAACCGGAAAACCTGGCGTCCTTCAGTAACGGTGCCGGCCAGGGTTGGCTGGTCAGCGGCTATCCGGTCGAACAACTGACTTCACCCGACCAGACACGCTTCATCGCGGCCTATCAGGCGCGCTATCAAGAAATGCCGCGGCTCGGTTCACTGGTCGGCTACACCTTGATCCAGACAATCGCCGCCGCCGTCAAGGCGGCCGGTTCGACCGATTCCGAACGCCTGGTGCAGGCGCTGCGCAACCTGCAGCTATCGGCGCCGGTCGGGCCGATCCGGTTTCGTGCGCTCGACCAGCAATCGACCATGGGCACCTGGGTCGGCCGCCTGGATTACCGAAATGGCAAAGTGGTGATGCGCGACTGGCACTACGCCGACGGCAAGGCGTATCTGCCGGACGATGCCTGGGTGCGCGCCCAGCGCCCAGGCGCGGCGATGCGATGATGGCTTTTTCAGGTCCCCTGGTGGCCGGTGTACCGGTCGAGTTCGTGCTCTTCGGCGCGCTGCTGCTGGCAATCGCCTTCATCCACGTCAACACGATGCTGCTGGCCCTGGGCGGCGCACTGGTGCTGACAGCCTACAAATTGGCGGCGTCGCCCTTCGCCGAGGGTCCCGGCCTGACCGGCTTGCTCGGACATGCAGGGCATGAATGGGTGCTTCTGGCCAATCTGCTGGGGCTCTTGCTCGGGTTTGCCCTGCTGGCGCGCCATATCGAACAGAGTTCATTGCCGCTCCTCTTGCCGAAATACTTGCCTGACAATGCCAGCGGCGCGTTCCTGTTGCTGGTGGCAGTGTTCGTGCTATCGAGCGTGCTCGACAATATCGCTGCGGCGATTATCGGCGCGGCGATTGCCCAGAGCGTCTTTCGCGGCCGCATCCACGTCGGTTTCCTCGCGTCGCTGGTGGCCTGCGCCAATGCCGGTGGCGTCGGCAGCGTGCTGGGCGATACCACCACGACCATGATGTGGATTGCCGGCGTGGCGCCGATGCAGGTCTTCCCGGGTTATGTGGCAGCCGTGGTGGCGTTGCTGATCACGGCGATTCCGGCTTCGCTGCAGCAGCAACGGTTTTCGCCGATGGTCGCCGATGCTCCGCCCGGCATACGACTCGACTGGCCGCGGCTGGCGATCGTGGTCGCGATCCTGGTGGTCGCCGTCCTGACCAACTTGGTGCTGAACCTGCATTTCAAGGACATCGTCGATTCCTTGCCGTTCCTGGCGCTGGCCGTGTGGGCTGCGATCCTGGTCACGGCGGCCTGGCGGCGCCCGGACTGGGCAGAGCTGCCGAATGCGCTGCAAGGCGCGATCTTCCTGGTGGCGCTGGTCTGGTGCGCATCCATGATGCCGGTCGATCGCCTGCCGACCGCTTCTTGGCACAGTACTTTTTCGATCGGCTTTCTGTCTGCCGTGCTGGACAATATTCCCCTGACGGCCCTGGCCCTGAAGCAGGGCGGCTACGACTGGGGCATGCTGGCCTATGCGGTCGGCTTCGGCGGCTCGATGCTGTGGTTCGGCTCGTCGGCCGGCGTGGCGGTATCGAACCGCTATCCGCAGGCAAAATCGGTGACTGCCTGGCTGCGCCACGGCTGGCATGTGGCGCTGGCGTATGTGGTCGGATTTTTCGTCATGCTGGCGCTGCTCGGATGGCAGCCGGGTGCGCCGTTGCGCAGCGCACCTGCAAACGCTGCGCCAGCGTCGGCCGCGCCGGCGGGCGCCGGCCCCGCGTCATCCATAACAGCTGCTGCTGCCGCATTGCCCACCGCATTGCCCACCGCATTGCCCACCCCACCCATCGCACCTGCAGGCCCTGACGCCGGCTCCGGCTTTACAATACACGGCGGCCTTGGCCTGAAATCGCCGAATGCCTCGGCAGGCGGCGCGGCACCGACGACCGGCGCATCAGCGTCCCCATCCTCCACCGATAAGTGAAACCACCATGCGTCCCAAAATCCTGATTGCCCGCGCTGTCTTCCCCGATGTGATCGAGCGCCTGTCGCAACACTTCGATGTGGAGTCGAACCAGGAAGACCACATCTACACCGCAGCCGAACTGAGCCAGAAAATTGCCGACAAGGATGGCCTGTTCATCACCGGCAGCGAGCGGCTCTCGGCCGAGGCGATCGCGGCAGCACCGCGCCTCAAGGCGATCTGTAACATGGCGGTCGGCTACAACAACATCGATGTCGATGCGGCGACCGCGGCCGGCGTGATGGTCACCAATACGCCGGATGTCCTCAATGCCACCACGGCCGACTTCGCGTGGGCGCTGCTGATGGCGACGGCACGTCGCATCACCGAATCCGAACACTGGCTGCGCGCCGGGCACTGGAAAAAATGGACCTACGACGGCCTGCTGGGCGCCGACATTCACGACTCGACCCTCGGCATCATCGGCATGGGCCGCATCGGCCAGGCGATTGCGCGCCGTTCGATCGGTTTCGACATGAACGTCATTTATCACAACCGCTCGCGCCTGATGCCGGAGCAGGAAGCGCATGCGAACAACGCCTGCTATGTTGGCAAGGAAGAGCTGTTGCGCCAGGCAGATCACGTCATGCTTGTGCTGCCGTATTCCGCGCAATCGCACCACACCATCGGCGCAGCGGAACTGTCGATGATGAAACCGGGCGCCACCCTCGTCAACATCGCCCGTGGCGGAATCGTCGACGATGTCGCCCTGATTGCCGCCTTGAAGGAACACCGCATCGCGGCGGCGGGCATCGACGTCTTCGAAAACGAGCCGGCATTCCATCCCGATTTCCTGGGGTTGTCGAACGTGGTGCTGACACCGCATATCGGCAGCGCCAGCGAGCCGACCCGCCGCGCCATGGCCAATTGCGCCGCCGATAACCTGGTCGCTGCCCTGGCCGGGAAGGTGCCGCCAAATCTGCTCAACCCGACCGTGCGGCCAGGCGCCTGAGCGATGGGGGACATCACGATCCGGCATGCGCATGCGTTGAATGCCACCAAAGCCCGGGCCGCGGCAGAGAAGGTCGCCGATGAAATGGCGACCGAGTTCGACATGGCGATTCAGTGGGAAGGGGATGTGCTCAGCTTCAGGCGCAGCGGCGTGTCCGGCACGCTGACGCTGCTCGACCGCGAAGCACTGCTCGACATCACGCTCGGCTTCATGCTTAAGGCATTCGCTGCGAAGATCGAGGATAAGGTCAGCGGCAACATGGCCAAGGTGTTTGCGTCGGCGCCGGTCGTCTGAGTTTTCAGACCTGCGTGCGATCCGATGCGGCGGTCTAATCCTGCAGGTCGGCGATCAGGTCGATGTACTGTTGCATTGCCTCTTCCCTGGAGGTGCCTTTCAGGCCAGCCCAGGCATCGTATTTCGCGCGTCCGACCATGTCGGTGAAGCCAGGGCGCTCGCCTTCGGCATCGCCGCTGGTGGACTGCTTGTATAACGCGTAAATCTCCAGCAACGTCATGTTGTCCGGCCGTTCAGGCAGGGCTTTCGAGGCGGCCTGTGCTGCTTCGAAACGGGCTTGCAAAGTCATGCTGCTCTCCGGTTAATTCGAAAAAAAGCCACACGCGGTTGCCGTACCAACTGCCGACAACCCCGCGAAAACGACAGTAGCATGATCATCGATCCGGGCGCACCGTCAAGCGTGCCAACAAGTTTCATTTGTCGGAACAGTGACGATCGCTGCGTCAGGCATGCCTCTCCAAACCGCCGCCGCACCGTTGCAGGCAGGGGCGGCGGCACCCAACATTGTCAGACTGCCAGCAACTCGACGTCGAAGATCAACGTGGCATTCGGTGGAATCGCGCCGCCGGCGCCTCGTGCGCCATAACCGAGCGCTGCCGGGATGATGAGGGTGCGGGCCCCGCCGACCTTCATGCCCTGCACGCCCTGATCCCAGCCCTTGATCACGTGACCGGCACCCAGGGGAAATTCGAACGGGTCGCTGCGGTCCTTGCTGGAATCGAATTTCTTGCCGGCGCTGCCGTCGGCATTTTGCAGCCAGCCGGTGTAGTGCACGGTGACGTGATCACCGGCTTTTGCTTCGGCGCCATCGCCGACGATCTTGTCTTCGTATTCGAGTCCGGTGGTGGTCATTACGGTTGCCATTATTTTCCTTTCGTTTGACAAACAATGTGGCCACGATTGTAGCAGGACGAAGGCACTCTTCTGCCTGGCGCCACTCTCAAGTTGCTCTTGCGTAAAATTGTCGAGCCGGCAGCCGAAGCGCATGGCGGCGGGATGATGTTATGGCAAGGCAATTAGCCCTGTGAGCTTGCTGGCCACGCGGTAAAATAACAGCCTTCCGGCAAGGCTTCACGCCACCGGGCTTTCTCCCTGAACGGATTTCATGCCACCTACTTTTGCCGAACTTGCCGTACTGCCGACCGCCTGCATGCAGCACCTGCAGCACCTGAAGCGCCTGGGCCGACAGGCCGCTCTGGCAGCTTGCGCCGTTTCCTGCCTCACGGTGGCTGCGCCGGCGAGCGCCAACGTCGTGGTGGTCCTCAATTCGCGCGACGCCACGATCAGCCTGCTCGATCAGACGACTTATGAAGAAATCAAGTCGATCCCGGTCGGCAAGGAGCCGCATCACCTGATGGCGACGCCGGACAACAAATCCCTGATCGTCGCCAGCGCGACCGGCAATGAATTGGTATTTTTGGATCCCAAGACCGGAGAGATCCAGCGCCGCGTCAAGGACATCATCGATCCGTACCAGATCGGATTTTCGCCGGACCAGAAATGGTTCATCGCCAATGCGCTGCGCCTGGACCGGGTGGATATCTATCGCTACGACGGCCGCGACCTAAAACTGGCGAAGCGCGTGCCGTTGCCGAAGATGCCGAGCCACATGGCGTTTACTGCCGACAGTTCGATCGCATTTATCACGCAACAGGGCAGCGACGAAGTCAGCGCCATCGACCTGGCCACGCAAAAAGTGAAATGGACCCTGCCGGTGGGGAACCTGCCGGCCGGCATCGCCATGACGCCGGACGACAAGTATCTGCTGGTCGGCATCATGGGCAAGGATTACGTCGAAGTCATCGACTGGCGCGCCCAGAAAACCGTCAAGCGCATCAAGGCCGGCGAGGGCGCGCACAATTTCCGCGCGTTCGGGGACAAACGGCATATTTTCGTGTCGAACCGGATTTCCAACACGATCAACATCATCGATCAGCAGACTCTCGAAAACGTCGGCACCATCAAGGTACCGGGCGGTCCGGATTGCATGGAGCTGACCGACGATGGCAAGACGCTATGGGTCACGCTGCGATGGATCAAGAAAGTCGCGGTCATCGATGTCGCATCGAAAAAAGTGATCAAGCTGATTCCGGTTGGACGTTCGCCGCACGGCGTGTACTTCATTAACAATGCACCTCGTCTTTAAATCGACGCCACACGCTGATGCATTCACGCTGGCACGGGGGCGTTCCGCCGCGCTGGCGATGTTCGTACTGGTACTTGCCTCTGCGGTACCGGTGCTGGCCGCCGACCCTGCGGTTGCCGGCAAGCCTGGCGGCTGCAAGGGCACCATCTATCTGACCTTCGATACCGGCAGCCAGTCGCAAGCAGAATTCATCGCTGCGACCTTGAAGCGCCATGCCATCAAGGCGACGTTTTTCCTGGCCAATGAAAAGACCGTCAACGGCGACCATTCACTCGACCCGGCCTGGGCGCCTTACTGGAAAGCCCGGGCCGCGGAAGGGCATGCCTTCGGCAGCCATACCTTCGACCACGTGTACGTGCAACGCGATTTGCCGGATGGGCGCATCGAGGTCAAGCCGCAGTTCGGCGTCAATGGCGGCAAGCGCCTGGTGTGGACCGCGCAGCAGTATTGCAGCGAACTGCAGCGGGTCGATCAGCGCTTCGTCGAATTGACGGGCAAGCATCTGGACCCATTCTGGCGCGCGCCGGGCGGACGCCTGACGCCACAATTGAAGGCTGCCGGTGCCGCGTGCGGTTACGCCCATGCGCGCTGGGCCGAGGCCGGCTATTCTGGCGATGAATTGTCGAGTACGACAGCGCCAAACGCAATGCTCTTGAAACGCGCGCTGGACGGCTTGCGCGACGGCGACATCTTCGTCGCCCACCTCGGCATCTGGAGCCGCAAGGACCCGTGGGCGCCGGCAGTGCTGGAGCCGCTCATCAGCGGCCTGGAACAAAAGGGATTCTGCTTCGCGACATTGCGCGAGCATCCGGATTATCGGGCCGGCGTGCAGGCAGGCCGCTCCTGACGCCATGTTTAGACAAGGACATCGCAACAAATGATTCAGACACTGGTCGACCAGTTCGGCGCACTGCACGGTTGGATGTATGAAACCGTGGTGCAGCCGGCCGTGTTCGCACTGCACCTGGGCGAATTCGCCGAAGAAGCGTTCGAAGGCACCGAATGGTTCTTGATCGGGATCTTCGAGCTGATGCTGCTGTATGCGCTCCTGCGCCCGCTCGAGGCGCTGTTCCCGGTACACCGCTTCACCGACCGCGGCGCCCGCTGGAACGATTTCATCTACACCGCGCTGCATCGCCTGGGTGCGTTCACTGTGCTGATCTTTTTCGTGCTGACGCCGCTGCTCGACGGGCTGACGGCCTTGCTGCATCTGGAAGGCATCGCCTCATTCAATCTCGAATCGTTATGGCCGGGTTCGATCGCGCATCCGGTGGTCGGTTTCCTGATCTACCTGGTCGTGCTGGACTTCTTCGATTACTGGTACCACCGCGCCTCGCATCAATTTCACTGGTGGTGGGGCTTGCACAGCCTGCATCACAGCCAGCGCAACATGAATCTGTGGAGCGACAACCGCAATCACTTGCTGGACGATTTCCTGCATGACGTCTACCTGGGCTGCATCGCCATTGCGATCGGCGTCGAGCCCGGTCAGTACATCCTGCTGACGGTCGCCTCGCGCATGTTGCAAAGCCTGCAGCATGCCAACGTGCGGATGCATTTCGGCGCGATCGGCGAGCGCCTGCTGGTATCACCGCGTTTTCATCGGCTGCATCATGCGATCGGCGTCGGTCATGAAACCAATGGCAGCGGCACGCTGGGCGGGCATAATTTCGCCGTGCTGTTCCCGGTCTGGGACATCGTCTTCCACACCGCCGATTTCAGCCGCACCTTCGAAGCCACCGGTGTACGTGACCAGTTGCCACGGCCGCAGGGCGACGGCCGCGATTACGGCCGCGGTTTTTGGTCACAGCAATGGCTGGGGTTGAAGCGCATGGTCGAATTCGCCAGGAAACCGGCACCGTGATGCGCGATGTCCTGGTCGCCCTCGGCCGCGCCGTGCTGTCGCAGCTGCACATCCGCATGCTGTTGCTGACCGTGGTGCCATTCGTGCTGTCGATCGTGGTGTGGGGCGTGGTGCTGTGGCTTGGATTGCAACCGCTGATCGATTGGGTCCAGGCGTTTTTTCTCGACAATGACGGTTTCCGCATTGCCGGCGGCGTGCTGGCCTGGTTCGGTCTCGGCGCGATCAAGACGGTGCTGGTGCCGCTGCTGGCGATGTGGGTGTTGCTGCCGCTGATGATCCTGACCGCACTGGTTTTCGTCGGCACGCTGGCAATGCCGGTCATCGTCAAGCATGTCGCGTCGCGCCACTATCCGACGCTGCAGCGCCGCCACGGCGGCAACCTGCTCGGCACGCTGTGGATCGGCCTGTCGTCGTTCGTCGTGTTCCTGTTCCTGTGGATCGTGACCTTGCCGCTGTCGCTGATTCCGCCCCTGACCTTGTTGATTCATCCGGCGCTGTGGGGCTGGCTGACCTACCGCGTGATGGCCTACGACGCGCTGGCCGAACATGCCGACGGCGAGGAATGGCGCCGTCTGGTGCGCAACCATCGCTGGCCGCTGCTGCTGATCGGCGCGATTACCGGCGCCCTGGGCGCGGCGCCGACGCTGCTGTGGTTGGGCGGCGCCTTGTCGGTGATTTTCTTCCCGGTGCTGGCGGGTGTCGCGATCTGGCTGTACGTGCTGGTGTTTATCTTTACTGGGCTGTGGTTTCAGCATTACTGCCTGGCTGCCCTGGAGCGTCAGCGCGCCGGCGATGCGGCATCGAGCTTGAACACGGACCTGAACACGGGCTTGACCACGCAGACGAATCCACCCTTCACCGCAATACAACCTACGGAACCACCATGGCATTCGGTCTGATCATCCTGGGCGACGAAATCCTCTCCGGCAAGCGCGAAGACAAGCATTTCGCCAAGGTGTTGTCGATCCTGTCAGCGCGCGGCCTGCAACTGGCCTGGTGCGAATACCTGGGCGACGATCCGGCGCGCATCACGGCGACGCTGCGGCGCACCCTGGCCACCGACGACATCGTGTTTTCGTGCGGTGGCATCGGCGCGACACCGGACGATCACACCCGTCAGTGCGCCGCGGCGGCGCTGGGCGTGCCGCTTGCGCTGCATCCGTTAGCCAAGAAAAAGATCCAGGAACGGATGCAGGACATCGCGCGTGAAAGCGGCAAGCCGGTCGATGTCGGCACCACCGACAATCTGCACCGCCTGAAGATGGGAGAATTTCCCCAGGGCGCCGACATCATTCCCAATCCGTTCAACAAGATTCCGGGCTTTACGGTGACTGGTCCGGGCGGCGGCGCGCATTACTTCGTGCCGGGTTTTCCGGTGATGGCCTGGCCGATGATCGAAGCGGTGCTCGATACCCATCACGCGCATCTTTTCCATCAGACCGCCTGGTTCGAGCAATCGGTGCTGGTCTACGAAGTCGCGGAGTCGACCCTGACGCCGCTGATGGAAACGATCGAAGCCGAATTCCCGAAGGCCAAGGTGTTCAGCCTGCCGAGCGTCGGCGACGACGGCAACCGGCGCCATATCGAACTGGGCGTGAAAGGAGAGCCGGTGCAAGCCGCTGCCGGTTTTCAGCGCATGCTGGCAGCGCTTGACACGATGCGTGCCGAGTACGGGTCTCTACCCGACAAACCTGCCTGACGGCGCTGTCGGCATCACACATGAAAAAAGCCACCGCTGAGGGTGGCTGAAAAAATTTGCAGTGGCAGGGACC
>JAYUWF010000211.1:0-14725 GCA_043753685.1 Herminiimonas sp. | reverse complement strand
CTGCTCAATCCGGCGGTGGGCAAGCGCTACCGCCAGACCATCCTGGCGCGCGGCAGCGAAGTCACGGGCAACGAGCTGGTGCGCGATTTCCTCGGTCGCGCGCCGAACAGCAAGGCATTTTTCGATGAAATCTCCGGCCAGCGGCTGAAGTAGTACTCAAGGCAAAGCGAAGGAAATGCGATGACTTCTTATATCTTGCGGCGGCTGTGGCAAATGCTGCCGACCATGCTGGGTGTGATCCTGCTGGTGTTCGTTCTCTTCAACTGGGTCGGCGGCGACCCGGCCTATGTCCTGGCAGGCAAGATGTCGAACCAGGAGCAGATCGAAAACATCCGCCGTCAGCTCGGTGTCGACCAACCGTTCTACATCCAGCTGTGGATCTTCATCAAGCAGATCGTGACCTTCGATTTCGGCAGCAGCTGGAGTACCGGCGAGACCGTGGCGAATGTCCTGAAGACCCGCCTGGGACCTTCGATGACGGTGCTGATCCCCCTGACGATCCTGGAGACGCTGCTGGCAGTTGCCCTGGCGCTGGCGATCGCCTTCGTGCGCGGCTCGCTGACCGATCGTGCGGTGATGGTGGCCTGCACCGTCGGCATGTCGATCTCGATCCTGGTGTATATCATCGTCTTCCAGTACTGGTTCGCCTACAAGCTGGGCCTGTTCCCGGTCCAGGGCTGGGGCAACAGCCTGCTGGAAAACCTGTTCCGCTATTCGCTGCTGCCGATCCTGATCGGGCTGGCCGTCAGCGTCGCGCCGAGCCTGCGCCTGTACCGCACCTTCGTGCTGGACGAAGTCAACCAGGACTATGTACGCACCGCGCGCGCCAAGGGCGTCTCCGAGCGCCGCATCCTGTGGGTGCACGTGCTGCGCAATGCGGCGATCCCGATCATCACCCACGTCATGGGGAACCTGCCGGCGCTGCTGATCGGCGCCTTCCTGATCGAGCGCTTCTTTTCGATTCCGGGCATCGGCCGCGAAGTCATCCTGGCGGTGGAGCGCAGCGACTTCCCGGTGATTAAGGCGATCACCGTGTATGTCGCCGCCGCCACGATGCTGTTCAACCTGTTGACCGATCTGATGTACCAGGCCGTCGACCCTCGCGTCCAATTGAAGTAGAAACATCGAACTAGGAAACGTCATGTCGACAATTCAAACCGCGCCCGCACCCGCGCTCGCGCCGGTGACTTCCCGCACTTCGCCCGGACTGTGGGCGCTGGCCTGGCGCCGCCTGCGCGCCGACCGCACCGCCATGGTGGCGATGGTGATCGTGCTGTTGTATCTGCTGGGCCTGGTGCTGTCGGCTTCCGGCGTGCTGGCACGCGATTGGGAACAGGAGGTCGGCGTCAACTACGCGCCACCGACCTTCATCGGTGCGCAATCGGCCGCCGACCGCGGTGCGCTCGGCAGCGACGCCGTGGTCGAGGCGCCACCGCCCGACAATCCGCTGGATCCGATTGGCGATGTGATTCGCCAGTTACGTGGCACGCCGGCACCGTCACAGGGCTCGCAGCCTCAGGTGATCAACGACTACGGCATTGCCGATCCGCTGCAAAAGGAGATGGACGAGATCCGCGCCGAGCTGGGCAACAAGAAAATCGCAGCGGTCGCCGTGCGCCGCGAGACCTTGCCGTTCGGCGCCGACAAGTGGGGTCACGACATCCTCCTGAAGACCATCAAGGGTGCGGAGACCTCGATCGTGGTGGGTCTGATCGCGGCCTTGCTGGCAACGACCCTGGGTTCGATCTTCGGCGCCGTTGCCGGCTATTTCGGTGGCAAGGTCGACGACATCTTCAACTGGTTCTACAGCGTCTTCACGTCGGTGCCGTACCTGCTGCTGATCCTGGCGGTCGCAGCCGTTCTGCAGCAGAAGGGCGTGCTGACCATCGTGCTGATCCTGGGACTGACCGGCTGGACCGGCACCTTCCGCCTGATCCGCGCCGAGTACCTGAAGCACAAGAACCGCGAGTACGTGTGGGCAGCCGACGCCATCGGCGCGTCCCACCTGCGCAAGATGTTTTCGCATATCTTCCCCAACGTCAGTCACGTGGCATTGGTGCAGGTTTCGATCCTGGTGGTCAGCTTCATCAAGTCGGAAGTCATCCTGTCGTTCCTGGGATTCGGCGTGCCGGTCGGCGTGGTCTCGTGGGGCAGCATGTTGAATGAAGCCCAGAACGAACTCATTCTCGGCAAGTGGTGGCAACTGACTGCGGCGAGCGTAGCCATGGCGGTGCTGGTGACGGCCTTTTCGTTATTTACCGATGCGCTGCGCGATGCGCTCGATCCGAAGCTGAAATAAGGGAGCGCGCGCGATGACTCAGTTATCTTCACCATCAACTCAACCGAATCACCAGGACCGGCCCGTATTCGACAATGCCGACCCGCTGCTGTCTGTCACCGACCTGCGGGTCAGCTTCCGGATCGACAAGACCCACAGCGTCGAAGCCGTCAAGGGCATTTCCTTCGAAATTCCGCGCAACGCCACGGTGGCGCTGGTGGGCGAGTCCGGCAGCGGCAAGTCGGTCAGCTCGCTGGCCATCATGGGCTTGCTGGCGCCGGACACTTCCAGCATCGGCGCCGGCAGCAAGATCCTCTTCGAGGGGCGCGACCTGCTGTCGCTGCCGATTGTGGAACGGCGCAAGCTGTGCGGCAAGGATATATCGATGATTTTCCAGGAGCCGATGACATCCCTGAATCCGGTCTTCACGGTCGGCTTCCAGCTCGATGAAGTACTGCGCATTCACATGGGCATGAACGCCAGGCAGGCGCGTGCACGTTCGATCGCGTTGCTGGAAGAAGTCGGAATTCCTTCTCCGGCAACCAAGATCGATGCCTACCCGAGCCAGATGTCGGGCGGCCAGCAGCAGCGCGTGATGATCGCCATGGCGATCGCCTGCGAGCCGAAGCTGTTGATCGCCGACGAGCCGACCACCGCGCTCGATGTCACGATCCAGAAACAGATCATCGACCTGATCGACGACCTGCGGCGCCGGCGCCAGATGTCGGTGCTGTTCATCACCCACGACCTGGCGCTGGTGGGCGAGATCGCCGATCGCGTGATCGTGATGCGCAACGGCGAGATCCGCGAGAAGGGCGACATCCAGCAGATCTTCGAAAATCCGCAGGATCCGTACACCAAGGCGCTGCTGCAATGCCGGCCGACGCTCGATTCCCGGCCGATGCGCTTGCCGGTGATCGACGATTTCATGAACGGCCATGTGCCGCCGCCTGCAACCGGCGTGCAGCGTCCGCGCGGCTTGAACGGCAGCGAGCCGATCGTGCTCGACGTGCGAGGCCTGGGCAAGAGCTTCTACAGCCGCGAGGGTCTGTTCGGTCGCAAGGAATTCCAGGCGGTCAAGGATGTGTCGTTCAAGCTTGCGCGTGGCAAGACGCTGGGCGTGGTGGGGGAATCCGGCTCCGGCAAGACGACCGTTGGTTTGACTTTACTGCGGCTGCATCAGGCGACTGCCGGGCAGGCGCTGTTCGAGGGTAAGGACATCCTGTCGATGCCGGCTGCGGAATTCATGGCGTACAAACGCCGCATCCAGATCATTTTCCAGAATCCGTATGCGTCGCTCAATCCGCGCTTCACTGTCGGGCAGATCCTGCTCGAGCCGATGCGCATCCACCGCATCGGCGCCGATGATGCCGAGCGCACCGACATGGCGTTCACCTTGCTTGAAAAGGTGGGCTTGCCGGCGGTGGCCTTCCACCGTTATCCGCATGAATTCTCGGGTGGACAACGCCAGCGCATCGCGATCGCACGCTGCCTGACCATGAAGCCGGAAGTGCTGGTCTGCGACGAGTCGGTCTCGGCGCTGGACGTGTCGGTGCAGGCGCAGGTGCTGAATCTTTTGCAGGATCTGCAGGAAGAATTCGGCATGAGCTATATCTTCATTTCGCATGACCTGTCGGTGGTGAAGTACATCGCGGATCAGGTGATGGTGATGCATCAGGGTAGGGTGGTGGAGTTGGCTAATTCTGACGACTTGTATCGCGATCCGCAGGATGCTTACACGCGTACGCTGCTGAGCGCGATTCCTAGAGGGTTGCGCACTTAGCACTGGGGCGACGTAGCAACCAGGGTCAGAGTCAACTTTCGCGGTGATTCTTCGCGAAACTTGACTCTGACCTTGCTTGCGGCACTACGGCTTACATTCGGCTAGCACCTGATCCGAACCCGGTTTTCCTTGGAATATCCACCACGATTTCAACAACAACTACCTGCATTACGCTACATTACTGGGAGTAAATTTTTGACAGCCAATGTCCACCAGATATTGTCTGTCTGTCATTCACGCACGAGGTGAAGCTTGTTCGAGTCAATCCGTCCCCTGTTCCAGGCGCTCGCGCCTGCCGTCGATTTCTGTTCCCTGCGCCTGGTCTGCGAATCGAGCGAATCCGTGATGGTGCGCCAGGATGTCCTGCAGCCACTGCAAAGCGGTGTCGATACCGGTGCCATGGTCACCGTGATCCATCGTGGCGGTTATGGCTATGCGGCGACCTCCGATCTGTCGCGCGCCGGCCTGTTTGACGCGATCGAACGGGCTGTCGCCTGGGCCGCTGCCAGTGCCGGACGCTCGGTCGTCGATTTCACCCGCGTCGCCCATGCCCGCCCAACCGGCAAGTATGCCGGACCCGCCGCAGCCAGTGCGCCGCTCCTGCCGCGCAAGGACATGATCGCGCTGCTGATGGCCGAGTCGCGCAGCTGCAAGATCGATGCGCGCATCGTCGATTGGTCTGCCTCCATCGGCACCGTCGACACCACCCAGCTCTATCTCACCGCCGATGGCGCCGATGTCCGGCAGCACATGCGCTATGTGATTCCCAACCTGGCCGTGACGGCGAACGCCGGCGCCGATACGCAGACACGTAGCCTCGGCGGGCAGTACAACGGTTACTGCCGCCAGGGTGGGCTGGAAATCCTGCAGCAGGCCGGCTTCTATGGCGCCGGGCAGCGCGTCGCCGCGCAGGCGATCGAACTGCTGGGTGCGCCCGATTGCCCGAGCGGAAAAATGGACCTACTGCTCATGCCGACCCAGATGATGTTGCAGATCCACGAGTCGATCGGCCACCCGATCGAGCTCGACCGCATCCTCGGCGATGAACGCAATTTCGCCGGCACCAGTTTTGTCTCGCTCGACATGTTCGGCCATTTTCAGTACGGCTCGCCGCTGCTCAACGTGACCTACGATCCGACCCGTCCGGAACAATTCGCCAGTTACGGTTGGGACGACGAGGGCGCACCCGCCGAAAAAGTCTTCGTCATCCGCAACGGCGTCCTCGAACGTCCCCTTGGCGGCGCGATTTCGCAAGCACGCGCCGGGGTCGACGGTGTCGCCAATGCGCGTGCCTGCAGCTGGAACCGGGCGCCGATCGATCGCATGGCCAACCTCAACATCGAGGCCGGCAGCAGCAGCCTGGCCGACATGATCGGCTCGGTCAAACGCGGCGTGCTGATGGATACCAATGTCTCCTGGTCGATCGACGACTCGCGCAACAAGTTCCAGTTCGGTTGCGAGTTCGGCCGGCTGATCGAGGACGGTGAGTTGAAGGGGGTGGTCAAGAATCCGAATTACCGCGGTATTTCGGAGCGCTTCTGGCGCTCCCTGAAAGCGGTCGGTGACGCCTCGACCTTCGATGTGATGGGTACGCCGTTCTGCGGCAAGGGCGAGCCGTCGCAGGTGATCCGGGTCGGCCATGCATCGCCGGCCTGCCTGTTCGCCGATGTCGACGTGTTCGGAGCCAATGCATGATGCGCGATTACTTTCAGGCGCTGGCCGCCTTGCTCGATAATGCCATTCAGGGCAGCGAACAGTACAAATGCTGGTTCGCCGCCGAGGCGACCGATTTCGTGCGCTTCAACCGCAGCGCGATCCGTCAGTCCGGCCATGTCCGCCAGAGCATCCTCACGCTCGACCTGATCGATGGCCGGCGCCATGCCGCCAGCGTCATCACGCTGTCCGGCGACCTCGATCAGGATCGTGCGCTGATCGCGTCGACCATGGCCAGCCTGCGGGCGCAATTGCCGGATCTGCCGGACGATCCGTATCTGCTGCTGCCCACCGCGGTGGTCGACAGCGAGCATGTGATTCCCGGCGGCCTGCCGCCGATCGAAGACATCGTCGACCAGGTACTGTCTGCCGCCGCTGGGCTCGACCTGGTCGGCATCCTGGCCGCCGGTCCGATCTACCGTGGTTTTGCCAATGGGAGCGGACAACGCAACTGGCATCAGAGCGCCACCTTCAATCTGGATTGGAGCCTGTATTTAGGCCCGGACATGGCTGGTAGCCAGGGCCGCGACAAGGCAGTCAAGTCGTCCTATGCCGGCGCCGACTGGAACGGCGCCGAATTCAAGGCGCGCATGGAATCCGCCGTCAGCCAGCTGGCCCTGCTGGCGCGCCCGCCGGTGACGATCGCGCCGGGCACCTATCGCGCGTATCTGACGCCGACGGCGATGAACGAAATTGTCGGTATGTTCAACTGGAGCGGTCTGTCGGAAAAGGCCTTGCGTACCCGCCAGAGCGCCGTGCGCCGCATGCGCGACGAAGCCGTCTGCCTGCATCCGTCGATCACCCTGCGCGAGATGACGGCCGATGGGATTGCGCCGGACTTCCAGGGCGAGGGTTTTACCAAACCGCCGAGCGTGACATTGATCGAGGGCGGACGCCTGGTCGGCAGCATGGTGGCGCCCCGTACCGCCACCGAATACGGTTTGCAGACCAATGGCGCTGATGCCGACGAAGGCATGAAGTCGCTCGACCTGGCTGCCGGCGAACTGCCGATGGCGGAGGCCTTGCAGCAGCTCGGCACCGGAATTTACGTCAGCAACCTCTGGTACCTGAACTTTTCGGACCGGGCCAACTGCCGCATCACCGGCATGACCCGCTTCGCAACCTTCTGGGTCGAGAACGGCGAAATCGTGGCGCCTCTGAACGTGATGCGTTTCGACGATTCCGTCTACCGGCTGCTGGGCGAGAACCTGCTGGCGCTGACCCGCGAACGGGAACTCATCATCGCCAACGACACGTACATGGAGCGCAGCACGGTGAGCGCCCGGATGCCGGGCGCACTCGTCAAGGACTTCAGCTTCGTCCTGTGACGGCTGCATAAGGCGGCCCGGCGCAGGGCGGGAATCCGCACCCTGGCCTGGTTTTCCGCACCGTGCGGCGCCGATTCTGCAGTTCGTCGCAACGTGCTTGTACTGAATACAACCTTTGCCTACTGTACGAGAATGTGCCGGCATGCAATTTTTGCGCATGCCGTGCCGGATTGCCAGTGCTGCCAGCGGTCGACCGGAGCAGTCCGGGCGCCGACTCGAACGACCATTTCAATATTGAATAAAACTACATGAAAAACGACATGGTTCTGGATCAACTCACAACGCCACCTAAATCGCGTCGCCGCTGGATCATCGGCGGCATCGCCGTGCTAGTGATCGCGGGGGCCGGCGGCGCCTGGATGATGTCCCAGGCCGGCAAGAAAAAGCCTGACACTGCTGCCGCCAAAAAAGTCGAAGTGCTCGAACTGGCGCCCAGCGACACAATGGTGGTCGACGCCCGCGAACTGAAGATCATGCTGCCGATTTCCGGCTCATTAGCGGCCCTGAACCAAGCCACCGTCAAGTCGAAGGTTGCCGCCGAAGTGCGCGAGACGGCCATCGCCGAAGGCATGCGGGTCACGCGCGGCCAGGTGATGGTGCAGCTCGATGCCGCCGATCTGCGCGCGCGCCTGATGACACAGCAGGCAGCGCAGGACGATGCCAAGGCGCGCCTGGCGCTGGCGCGCAAGAACCAGGAAAACAACCTGGCGCTGCTGAAGCAAAAATTCATTTCCCAGAATGCCGTCGACACCGCGGCCAACAGCGTCGAACTGGCAGAGGCCACCCTGAAATCGGCTGAGTCGCAGCTCGACATCGCGCGCCGCGCGGTCAACGATGCGGTGGTGCGCTCGCCGATCGACGGCATCATCAGCAAGCGCTACGTGCAACCCGGTGAAAAGGCTTCGCCCGACATGCCGCTGTTCGCCGTCGTCAATCTGCAGCAACTGATCCTGGAAGCCGCGGTGCCGGCCAGTCTGATTCCAAAAGTCGCGCCTGGCCAGCAGGTCGGCTTCGGTGTCGAGGGATTCGGCAACCGCGCCTTCACCGGACGCGTGGCGCGCATCAATCCGGCAGCCGAATCCGGCTCGCGCGCGATCATGGTCTACATCGCCGTCGACAATTCCGATGGCGCCTTGAAGAGCGGCATGTTCGCCAAGGGAGGCATCACCCTGGAAAAAGCAGCGCCGCAACCGCTGGTGCCGACCACGGCGCTGCGCCAGCAAAACGGTGCGCCGATGGTGCTGCGCATCGAAGGCCGCAAGATCGTCGCGCAACCGGTCACGCTGGGCCTGCGCAACGATGACGAGGGCCTGGTGCAGGTGGTCTCCGGACTGCCGGCCGGCAGTCGGGTGGTGGTGGTGCGGCTGGACAATGTAAAGAACGGCAGCGAAATCCGCTTGCCGGGCGATGTCGTGAAGGTGCCGACACCGGTGCCGGCGCCGGTATCGGCCACGCCGCCGGCCACCCCACCTGCCGTGAAGGGCTGAGCCCATGTGGATCACCAAAACCAGTATCAGGAACCCGGTCTTCGCCACCATGGTGATGGTGGCACTGGTCGTGCTGGGAATGTTTTCCTATGCCGGCCTGGGCGTGGAGCAGATGCCGAACGTGCAGGTGCCGGTGGTGTTCATCCAGGTGCTGTATCCGGGTTCGTCGCCGGAGGCAGTCGAAAACGATCTGACCAAGCCGATCGAAGACACCGTCAACACCGTCAGCGGCGTCAAGATGATCCGCTCCAACAGCTGGGAAGGCCGCAGCGAGACCGTGGTCGAGTTCGAGCTGTCGGTCAACGTCGACCGCGTCACGCAGGAAGTACGCGACAAGATCGCCCAGCTGCGCCCGAGCTTTCCGAAGGAAGCCAAGGATCCCTACATCGTGCGCTTCGATGGTGAAAACGCGCAACCGATCACCACCCTGGGCGTGACCGCCACCGATCACACCATGCGCGAATTGTCGACCATGGCCGACCAGATCATCGTCAAGAGGCTGCAGGGCGTGGCGGGCGTGGGCAAGGTCAGTGTCGGCGGCGCCGTCTCGCGCCAGATCCTGGTCAACCTGAAACCGGAGCAGCTGACCGCACAGAACGTGGGCGTCGACGAAGTCATGCGCGCCATCCAGCTGACCAACCAGGATCTGCCGGCCGGCAGCATCAGCCGCGCCGAATCCGAACAGCTGGTGCGCATCGAAGGCAAGATCAAGGATCCTCGCGGCTTCGGCAAGATCATCGTGGCGCGCCGCGGCAATGCGCCGGTGCTGCTGGAGCAGGTGGCCGACATCGTCGACGGCGAGCGCGAACAGTTCTCGATCTCCCGCCTGAATGGCCAGCCAGCCATCAGCATCGCGGTGGTCAAGGTGCAGGATGCGAACATCGTCGAGGTCGGCGACGGCGTGCAGAAGGCCGTGCTGGAACTGGCCAAGCGCCTGCCATCGGATGTCAAGATCAGCACCATCTACGCCAACTCGGATTCGGTCAAGAGCTCCCTTGCCAACGTCAAGGAAACCATCATCGAAGGCGGTCTCCTGACGATGCTGATCGTGTTCCTGTTCCTGCATTCCTGGCGCAGCACCGTCATCACCGGCCTGACCCTGCCGATCTCGGTGATCGCCACCTTCATCGCGCTGTCGGCGTTTGGCTTCACGCTCAACTTCCTCACGCTGATGGCGCTTTCGCTGTGCATCGGTCTGTTGATCGACGACGCCATCGTGGTCCGGGAAAACATCGTCCGCCATCTCGGCATGGGCAAGACCCATCGCGATGCCGCCAGCGACGGCACCTCCGAGATCGGCCTGGCGGTCATGGCCACCACGTTCGCCATCGTTGCAGTCTTCGTGCCGGTGGCATTCATGAAGGGCATCATCGGCCGCTTCTTTTTCCAGTTCGGCGTCACCGTCACGGTGGCAGTGCTGGTGTCGCTCTTCGTCAGCTTCACGCTCGACCCGATGCTGTCATCGGTGTGGCGCGATCCGGCGGAGGGGCGCTTCAAGTACCTGCCGTGGCTGGGTCGTGCGATGGACGCCGTCGAGCACCGCGTCGAGCAGCTGCACCGGGTCTACGGCCGGATTCTGGAGTCGGCGCTCACGTGGCGCAAGACAACGCTCGCCATTGCGTTTTCGTTATTTGTCGGCAGCTTTTTCCTGGTGCCCTTCATCGGCACCGAATTCATGCCGGAGACCGATCAGGGCTACACCACCCTGAAGCTGAAGACGGCAGTCGGCTCGAGCCTGGAGTACACGGATTCGAAGGTAAAGCAGGTCGAGGAAGCCTTGAAGGCCTATCCGGAAATTGCCATCGTCAATACCACGGTGGGCACCGACGGTGGCCGCAACACCGCCGACATCAACCTGAAGCTGGTCGATAACAAGGTCTTCAAGCGCCGCAAGCAAAAGGACATCGAAAAGGACCTGCGCCAGCGCGTCAGCCAGATCGCCGGTCTGGAGCTGTCGGTCGGCTGGGGCAAGCCGATCTATGTGGCGATCCTGGGCGCCGAAGCCGACAAGCTGCAATCGGTGGTCGATGTGGTGATGGCCAGGCTGGCCACCATCAAGGGTGTGACCGAACTGGAAAACAGCCTGACCGCGCAGACGCCGGCGGTGTCGGTCAAGGTCAACAACGAAGTCGCCAGCGACCTGGGCGTATCGGTGCAGCAGATCGGCAGCGCGCTGCGGCCGTTCGTGGCTGGCGATGCGGTCAGCCACTGGCTGGCGGCCGATGGTCAGAACTATGAAGTCAACGTGCAGTTGCCGAAGTCCGGTCGCCAGAAGATCGCCGATCTGGCCGACCTGTCGGTGGCCAGTACCCGGGTCGGTCCGGACGGGAAATTCGTCATGGTGCCGCTGCGCCAGGTCGCGGAATTCATTCCATCGACCAGTCCGCAGGTCATCAAGCGCCAGGATCTGCAGCGTCGGGTCGGTATCTACGCCAACGTCGAAGGACGTCCATCGGGTGACGTCGGCAGCGAGGTACAGCAGATGATCAAGACCATCCAGCTGCCACCGGGCTATCGCTTCGATGTCGGTGGCCAGACCAAGGAAATGCAGGATGCGTTCGGCGCGGCGCTGGCGGCGCTCGGTATCGCCGTGATCTTCATCTATCTGATCCTTGCGTCGCAGTTCGGCAGCTTCCTGCAACCGGTCGCGATCATGGCATCGCTGCCGTTCTCGCTGATCGGCGTGTTCATCGCCTTGCTCGTCACGCGCAGTACGCTGAACATTTTTTCGATCATCGGGTTCATCATGCTGATGGGGCTGGTGACGAAGAACGCCATTCTGCTGGTCGACTTTACCAATCAATCCCAGCGCGCTGGCATGAACCAGCATGATTCGCTGCTGGCGGCAGGGCAGGTGCGGCTGCGGCCGATCATCATGACGACGTTGGCCATGTTGTTCGGCATGCTGCCGATGGCGCTAGGCTTGGGCGACGGCGGCGAGCAGCAGGCGCCGATGGGGCGGGCAGTCATCGGGGGGATCATCACCTCGACCTTGCTGACCTTGGTCGTGGTGCCGGTGGCGTACACGTATCTGGATAGCTGGGGCAAACGGGCAGCGCGCTTTTTCAAGGGTGCGGGTGTCGATGCGAAGAGTGAGCCAGCCGATGTGCCTGGCAAGCCGGTGGACGTAGCGTCGACCTGATGTGCGTCGTCGTCGCCGCAAGAGTAGCAACCAGGGTCAGATTCAACTTTCGCGATGCTTCTTCGCGAAACTTGAGTCTGACCTTGCTTGCGGCATGACGGAGTGACTCGCGTCTCTAGAACAAGGCTTTTGACTTAACTTCCACTTCTACATTTTTTTGATCTGCCACTATTTAGAAAAGCAGCACCCCGGCACTTGTCCTCAGGATTTCACCGCCGGCTTCAACGCCGCAATCAGTTCTCCGCGCCATTGCCGCATCTTCCCTCCGTCCAGCCCGTCCGGCGCCACATCCCGCCGCTCCGTGAAGTCGCCATACACGATCCCCAGGGGCTCGCCGTTCTGCATCAGCGACATCACATACAACGAGCGTGCACCGATCAACGTGCCGTACCAGTCCGGAATGAACTTCGCATACGGCCCGCCCAGCACGTCGCCGACGTACAGTCCGATCGATTTCGCCGCCACCGAGCGGAACAGGTCCTGCTTCGATCCACTGCAGCGAAAGCGCGAAATGATCTGGTTGGCATTGCGCCCGACACCGGAAATGGCTACCAGCTCGGCAGTGCCGTTCGGTACGCACAACAGCGTCATGTCGAACTGGAATTCGTCATGTACGCTGCGCAGGATCTGGTAGATTACTTCGACCCGGGTCTTGCGACCATCGGTGCTGCTGCTGCGCGTCAGGCTGTCCTGCGGCGACAGCCAGTCCGTCACCCGCTCGGACGACTTGCGCAGGATGTCACGCGCGCGTGCCGGCGTGCATGCCGCCGCGTCGGCGGTCAACGATTCTTCCAATTCCTTGAAGACGCTGTCGACCATCTCGGCGACATCGTTATCCTTCAAGTGCAGCATGTTACGGTACAGGTAGATCTCGCTGGCGATGCTGCCCTTGGTCTGGTGCTCCGGCCGGCGAAACAGGATATCCGTCACGGCGCGTGCGAATCGGCCGCAATACTGATGCCATTCCAGCGTGCTGGCAATCGGGCGCGTGGGTATTTTCTCTGAACCGGCTTCCAGGGTTTTCTGCAGGACGTCTGGATACTTCCAGCGCTTGGCGACCGCCACGCCGATCTGGTCGAAACTCACACCCAGCGTACGCGTCACGGCATCGTCTTCGGACAGGTTCTGCTCGGCCTGCAATGCGTGACTGCGAGCGATTTCGTCGTACAGGTAATAACAGGCCAGCAGGCGCCCCAGGTTCTGCACCAGGCCGCAGACCTGCGATTCCTGGACTTTCAGACGGGCGGCGTTGCTGCGCGTGAGCGCTGCGGCGAGATTGCCGCAGAATGCCGCGGCCACCATTTCCGCATGCAGTTGATCGGTTTGCGGCTTGCTGAAGCCATGGCCGCTGCCATCGATGAGATGCAGGGACCGCGCCAGCGTCTTGACCTTGTTGATGCCGAGGATCGCTAGCGCCTTGTCGACCGTCGAGACGCTCTCGCCGGCGCGCCCGCTCGCATTCGCATGGCGCATCAACTGTGCCGTCAGGGCGGCGTCGCTCAGGATCGCCGCCGTCATCTGGCGGGTCGCCTTGGCGTCGTCGCCATCGAGCGCGTCGACTTGCTCGACCGAGGAAGCCAGGCCGGCAAAGCCGGCGTCCGCATCGATCAGGGCGAACAATTTTTCTATGACAGGACTAGTTTCCAATGAGGCGACAATTCTGAAGGGCGGCAGCGCACCAGTTACAAGACCGATTCGACATTATGCAACGTATCGCGGGCGTTCTTTCAAGGAACTCGTTTGCGCTCAATTTACGCTTTTCAACTCGACATCGAATACCAGCGCAGCATTCGCCGGAATCAGGCCTCCCCCGGTGCCGGCGGTTCCATATGCCAGGCTGGCCGGAATGATCAGGGTGCGCTTGCCACCGACCTTCATGCCCGGAATCCCCTGGTCCCAGCCGGTGATGACCTGCCCCGAACCCAACTTGAAGGTCACGGTGCCGGTATCGAAGGTCTTGCCCTTGAACGTCACGACCTTCGAGTCATACAAATAGCCGGTGTAGGTCACGCTCAGGGTAGTGCCTGCGGTGGCCGTCGCGCCGGTACCGATGACGGTGTCGGTGCTTTGCAATGTTGTCACTGCGGCCGAGCCAGATGAATCGGTCGCCGCCATGGACGTGCCTGATCCACCGCCGCCGCAGGCGAACAGGGCGGTTGTGAGTGATACGGCAGTGGCGAATTTGATCAAGGTTTTCATGATGTCCGGGCTTGCGCGTTGGTCGGGTCAGGCAGTCGTCGAGACTGCTGGAGTTTGACAATTAGTTGCCATGATTCTACATGTCAACTGAGCACATCATGGCCTCACCGATGGATTATGTTGGTGACAAGCGGTGTTGCCGTCTTTATCACGGCCGGTTTGCGAAGGGACGCGAGATCAACTGAAGCGTCGTTGCACCACCATGAATAGCGTCTCGGCATTCGAGCCATCGTCGATCGGTTCGAATCCCAGTTTCGTGTACGCCGCGATGGCCGGGTGATTTTCGCGGTACACCCGCAGGCTGGCGGCGACCGCATTCGTGTCCTTGAATGCCTTTTCCAGAATCATGGAACACATTAGTACCGCCAGTCCTTTCCAGCGTTCCTTTGGCGAGACGATAATCCGCGACAGATGGACCACGGTCGATGTCCGCATCCCGTACTGGCAGAACCCGAGCGTCGGCCGGTGCTCGCCGATCAGGCAGAAGCTCGGACGGCGCTCGACATCGAGCAGAAGGCCCAACTCGGCCGCTAGAAACGGAAAGGGAAAATCGGCGCCTGCCCATGTTTTGCAGGCCTCGGCATCGGTGACCCAGGTCGCGATTTCGGCGTAGTCGGTTTGGGTGGGTGGGCGCAGTTCGAGGGACATGGCTGGAGCTCTTCAAAATCGTTGGCACGATTATCTTGCCAGACGGGAGCCTAGAGCAGATTTCGTAATGGTATATCCGCGCTACGCACCACTTCGAGCCACATTGCGGCGTTGCAGCTCGCTAGTGTGGCCCGCCACACGGCGCTC
>JAYUWF010000210.1:0-14729 GCA_043753685.1 Herminiimonas sp. | reverse complement strand
AGTAATGTTTGCGTGATGCAGATCACAATGCAAACAAATGCACTGCTTTAGGATTCACGCATTCTTTTTCCTGCCGATTCACGCCACGAGCGTCGTCGTCGGGTTTGCCAGAGCACACCGATCAATGTGTGCCGATCGTTACTTCAGGGGGAACTAC
The DNA here is from genome assembly GCA_043753685.1 of Herminiimonas sp. Classification (GTDB taxonomy): domain Bacteria; phylum Pseudomonadota; class Gammaproteobacteria; order Burkholderiales; family Burkholderiaceae_D; genus JANXSS01. Next base: position 14,572 of record JAYUWF010000210.1, on the reverse strand, counting down.
CATGCTGCAGCAGCCACAACTCGCTCAGACAGATGAAATCAACACATTTCGCGTGATGTCCGCCCGCCGCCTCGACTGGCTCAAGGCGCGTGTCATCGAAGAAGGCATCAGCCTGCAATGCGTGCATGGAACCGACTTCGCCGCGTGCTACCTGAAGTCCAAGAAAGTCGATCTCGAAGTCGCCTTGCGCGTGCTGGCCCATCCCCACGATCGCCGCCATTATCACTTCCAGTAACAGCAGTTCGCTGTTCGCGCGTCCTTCGAGACGCACCGGAAGCGTCGGCCCGGAAGTCGTTATTGTTGCGCTGTTTCAGTCACGTGCGCGCTTCAGCCCGCCGCTTCCGACATCGCCATGAAGCCTGGTGCTCACGACCGGCACCCTGGATCGAGATGTCACCGCGTCTGGCCACTTGCACCCTTGAAGCAATCCTGTTCCCTGTACAATTCCCGCGCGGCACAATGCCGCTGCCCGGCGTGCTGCAGAGCGTGCGCTGGCGTGATCAAAACAAACTCCAGGAGACATTCCCCTTGAAACTGAACCGATGGTTTTTGCCGGCGCTCGCCTGCGCCCTGGCATTGACTGGCATCGATGCCAGCGCCCAGGCCTATCCGAACAAACCAATCAAGCTGATCGTGCCGTTTCCCGCCGGCGGCACCACCGATATCCTGGCCCGTGCAGTGGGCGCCGAGCTGACCAAGGCACTCGGTCAGCAAGTGATCATCGACAATCGGCCTGGCGCCGGCGGCAATATCGGTTCGGATCTGGTTGCCAAGTCGCCTGCCGACGGTTACACCCTCCTGATGGGCACGGTCGGCACCCACGGCATCAATCAGTCGCTGTATGCCAAGATGCCGTTCGATCCGGTCAAGGACTTCGCGCCCGTGACGGTGGTGGCGACGGTGCCGAATGTCCTGGTATTGAATGCCACGCTGGCGGACAAGAACCAGATCACCGACATCAAACGCTTCGTGGCGTATCTCAAAGCCAATCCAGGCAAGCTCAACATGGCTTCCAGCGGGAACGGCACCTCGATCCACCTGGCAGGCGAATTGTTCAAGGCGCAGACCAAGACCTTCATGGTGCATATTCCGTATCGCGGTTCGGCACAAGCGGTCACCGACCTGATCGGCGGACAGGCCGATGTCATGTTCGACAACCTGCCGTCATCGCTGCCGTTCATCAAGGCGGGCAAACTGAGGGCGATCGGTCTGACCAGCAGCAAGCCATCGCCCGCCTTGCCGGGCGTTGCGCCGATCGCGCAGTCCGGCGGGGAACTGGCTAACTATGAAGCCAGTTCCTGGTTCGGCATCCTGGCGCCAGCCGGCACGCCGAAAGACATCGTGGCCAGACTGCAAAGCGAGATCGCGCGTTCGCTTGCCAGCCCGGCGGTCAAGGAAAAGCTGGTCGGGCAGGGCGCAGATCCGGTCGGCAACACACCGGAACAGTTTGCCGCATTCATCCAGTCCGAAACCAAAAAATGGGCGCTGGTGGTCAAGGTGTCTGGCGCCAAGGTCGACTAGTTCATTCAGTCACGGCGACCAGATCGACCAGGGCGATCAGGTCGCCCGGCCTGGCGGGTAACAACGGCTTGCAGCGCCTGACATGGTGCGGCAGAGCTTGCAGCCGGCGGGCGAAGCGTCAAAAATGTCACACTCAGGCACATCAGATGGTTAAATATAGTTGCTTCACAACAATATTGAATCGTTCCGTGGCATGATCGGCTCCTAATAGTTTTCCTGGGAGCAATAATAATGACAATCGATGACTTGCGATGGTTGATGGGATTGAACGTTGTCCTGGCGATTTGGCTGGGCATGCTGGCCGACTCCTGGAAGGGTCGCCACATGTACGCTTGGATGGCGATCGGCCTGTTCACGTCGCTGGCTGGACTGGTGCTGCTGGTGTTCGTCAAGAAACTTCCACCAGTGCAGCGCGACAACAAACTCGGCAACGGCTTCGCGCCGACTGATTCGTACGGTCATTGAGGCCTTTAGCGGTCGGCGCCGTGCATCCAATCCCATGCTGCTCGAAGCGCTGCTGAAAAAATAACGCTGGGCGGTACGGTCTACTGGATCGTGTCCGCCTTGCAGCGGTCGTTGGTCGACGTGATCGTCGTCCGCTGCACCCCCCGGCCAATTCGATCGCCAGTTCCTGCAGTCGGCCGCTGCAGTCATGCCCACTTCCTGCTTCCTTCTTCCCCCCGCCGGTTCCCAACGCCGTCCGACATCCGTTTTTTCGGCAGTGAATGCGCCAGTTCTGCGCCACGGCATGGCCGCGCACGTTCGTCATCGCGTTGGCGGAACTAAGCCCCTGACCTGTCTGACTAAATTTTCAGCTTCCTGACGGTGCGCCGGCGGCCGTCCTGCGAGCCAATCCCGTTGTTTTTCGAAATGACCATCACTGCCGGCACGGTTTCCGGTCCTGCCGGGCAGGATCGACCTTCAGGAGATCAACCATGCAAAACACACCTCCCATGCAAGAAAAATCAGGGAAGAACAACGTGCCGCCGGTTGCGTCGCAGAATGCGCGGGCCTCGACATCGGCACCACCAGCATCTGCCTCGACACCAGCAACGACGCCCGCAGCAACACCAGCAGCGACCGCCGCCCCGCAACCCGCACCAATACCCGCATCGGCAGCTGTACCCACACCTGCATCGGCAATATCCGCATCGCAATCGGGACCAGCATCGGCTGCATCCCCATCCGCACCGGCATCGGCAATGTCAGCCGCAAACTCTCAGCCACCCACGAGCACCGGCCCTGCATCGATCCCTGCATCGATCCCGCCATCGAGCGCCTCAGCCAGTGGGCCGGAGCGCGCGGCGCAGACGGCGCGCGCTCCGGCACGGCAATATATCGGCGCGCGTGCCAATCGAAACGGGCAGGGTCATCCGGTCGCAATGGCGCTCGGCTGGTTCAGCGTCGGCCTCGGGCTGGCGCAATTGCTGGCGCCACGCCGCTTGAGTCAGGCGATCGGCGTTCAACCCCAGCCGACGGCGATGCGAGTGCTTGGTGCGCGCGAAGTGGCACTCGGCGTCGGCCTGCTGAGTAGCCGGCAGCAGTCAGCCTGGAGCTGGGGTCGGGTCGCCGCCGATGCCATGGATCTCGGATTGCTCGGCGCGGCGCTACGCAAGGCGCCACCCGGCGCACGCTCGCGTCTTGGCATGGCAACGGCCGCCGCGGCCGGCATCGCAGTCCTCGATATCGTGACCAGCATGCAGCAAACCCGTCGCGAACGCGGCACGGGCGGCGCTGATAGCGGCGCCGTCGATGTCGAGAAAACCGTCAGCATCAATCGCAGTCCGCAAGAGTGTTATCAGTTCTGGCGCAATTTCGAAAACCTGCCGCGCTTCATGCAGCATCTGGAATCGGTGACCAATCTCAGCGACCGCCGATCACACTGGAAAGCCACGGGGCCCGGCGGCACTAGCGTGGAATGGGATGCCGACCTGACGGTGGATCAACCGGGCCGGCTGCTGGCCTGGCGCTCGGTGGAAAATGCCGACGTCGACAGTGCCGGCACCGTCAGTTTCGAGCCGGCGGCAGGCGGGCGCGGCACCATCCTACGGGTCGAGATGCAATACAAGCCAACGGGCGGCAAGCCGGCGGCCATGCTCGCCAAACTCTCTGGCCGCGAGCCGGGCCAGATGATCGGCGAAGAGCTGCGCCGCTTCAAGTGGCTGATCGAAACCGGCGTCATTCCCACCACCACCGGACAACCGTCCGGCCCGCGCAGTGCGATTGCGCGCATGTTTCGAAAAGGAGAACCCGGATGAAGGCCACCTGCTACATGGGCAAAAAGGATATTCAGGTCCGCAACGTACCCGATCCGACCATCCTCAACGCGCGCGACGCGATCCTGCGCATCACCTCGACCGCGATCTGCGGCTCCGACCTGCATCTGTATAACGGCTTCGTGCCGACCATGGAAAAAGGCGACATCCTCGGCCATGAATTCATGGGCGAAGTTGTCGAACTGGGCAGCGAAGTCAGCAACCTGAAGATCGGCGACCGGGTCGTGGTGCCGTTTCCCATCGCGTGCGGTAACTGTTTTTTCTGCAATCGCAAACTGTTTTCCGGTTGCGAAAATTCGAATCCGAATGCCGGCCTGGCCGAAACCATGTGGGGCCATTCCCCGGCCGGCATCTTCGGTTATTCGCACCTGACCGGTGGTTACGCTGGCGGCCAGGCCGAGTATGTCCGGGTGCCGTTCGCCGACGTCGGTCCGATCAAGGTTCCGGACGGCATGGCGGACGAACAGGTGTTGTTCCTCTCCGACATACTGCCGACCGGTTACATGGCTGCGGAAAACTGCAACATCGAACCGGGCGACACGGTCGCTGTCTGGGGCTGCGGCCCGGTCGGGCAATTCGCCATCCAGAGCGCCTACCTGCTGGGCGCCGAGCGGGTGATCGGCATCGACCGGATTCCCGAGCGGTTGCGCCTGGCGCGGCAAATGAAAGCCGAAACCATCAACTACGCCGAAGTCGGCGTGCTGCCGGCGCTCAAGGAAATGACCGGCGGGCGCGGACCGGACAGTTGCATCGATGCGGTCGGCATGGAGTCGCACGGCGTCGGCCTGATCGGCGCCTACGACAAGGTCAAGCAGGCCATGCGGCTGGAAACGGATCGTCCGATCGCGCTGCGCGAGGCGTTCATGGCATGCCGCAACGGCGGCACCGTCTCGGTGGTGGGCGTGTATGGCGGCTTGCTCGACAAGGTGCCGTTCGGCTCGGTGATGAACCGGGCGTTGACCATCAAGACCGGGCAGACACCCGTGCATCGCTACCTGCCGGGTTTGCTGGAACGCATACAGCAGGGCCAGTTCGACACCACCAGCATGATCTCGCACCGCTTGCCGCTGTCGGAGGCGGCGCACGGTTATGACATCTTCGCCAACAAGGAAGATGAATGCATCAAGGTGGTGCTGACTCCCTGACCACCTGAGTCGGCCCGGGCTCAGCGTCCGGGTCTTGACGGTCGCTGGCGCAGCGCGCTGGCGGCCGTCGCGGGTCAAGGCAGGCGAGCGCAGGCGAGCGCAGGCGACCGCCTGCCGCCTGCTGCCCGAACACTGTGGAGAGCCTGCAAAGTAAGTTTCCGGTGGCGCCGCGCGACGGGCGTCGTCAATCGGCGACGCGTCAGCGTCAGCGCAAACTTTTCAGATAACGAGTGGGCGGCAGATCCGGTTCGGGAGACTCCGGCTTTGGCGCCGCTGCCGCTGGTTTGCTACCGTTCTTGGACGCCACAAGCGCAGCCCGTGCGACCGGCGCGCCGAGTTTTTGTGCGCGGGCCGGTTGCTCTTGCTGGAAGCGGGTCCGCAGCTGCAGGATTTCCAGTGCAGCATCGGAGACCACATCCTGCTCCGAAGCCAGGCACAGCTGCAGCACCTCATCGGCATACAGCCAGTCCCGACCGAATCGCAACACGTCGAAGTCGGCTTCCTTCGCCCGACGGGCCAGCTTCCAGAGCGCCACGGCATGCTTGACCAGATCGGTCTCGAAATAATCAAGCGATGAATTGATGGTCATCGGTGCCTCTCGTTTGCCAATGGATGAAGCCGTACCCCGAGCGATTCAGGAAGCATCACCGGTGCCAGCCGGCGAAAGGATCGGCGCTGCCTGCCCGCACCGTGGCTGGCAGGCATTCGTCGATCAGCCATGGGCAGCGCCCATGCGCTCGCCGTGCTCGATTTCGTCGAGACCGATGTCTTCTTCTGCCTGACTCACGCGCAGACCGAAGAGTGCGCGCAGTACCAGCAGGATCAGTGCGGTCATGCCACCGGCGTAGACGATCGTGACGCCGGCGCCGACCGCCTGGATCGCCAGATTGCCCTCCACACCGCCGATCGCCTTGACCGCGAAAACTCCGGTCAGCAGCGCGCCGACGATGCCGCCGACGGCATGTACCCCAAACACGTCGAGCGAATCGTCGTAATTGAAGCGCTCCTTGAGCGAGGTCGCCGCCAGAAAGCAGGCAGTGCCGCCAACGGCGCCAATGACGATCGCGCCACCGATGCCGACGAAGCCGGATGCCGGCGTAATCGAGACCAGCCCGGATACGGCGCCCGATACCAGGCCAAGCACCGACGGCCGGCCGCGCCGGATCCATTCGACCAGCATCCACGACAATGCAGACGTGGCAGTCGCAACCTGAGTCACGGTCAAGGCCATGCCGGCGCGACCGTCGGCGGCGCCGGCCGAGCCGCCGTTGAAGCCGAACCAGCCGACCCACAGCAGGGAAGCGCCGATGACGGTCAGACTCAGGTTATGCGGCGACATCTGCACGCGGCGAAATCCGACGCGCGGCCCGACGATGATTGCCGCCACCAGGCCGGAAATGCCGGCATTGATATGCACCACGGTGCCGCCGGCAAAATCCAGCACGCCCATCGTCGCCAGCCAGCCACCCGGTTCCCACACCCAGTGCGCCACCGGTACGTACACCAGCAGCGACCACAGCACGGTAAATCCGATCAGCACCGAGAACTTGATCCGCTCCACGAAGGCGCCCGTGATCAAGGCCGGCGTGATGATGGCGAAGGTCATCTGAAACAGCATGAAGACGTTTTCCGGAACGGTCGGCGCCAGTGGATGCACCGTTACCTGATTACTGTCCTTCAAATACAGCATGCCATTGAGGAACCAGCGTTCGAGGTCGCCAAGAAAGGCCGAGCCGGGCGTGAACGCCAGGCTGTAGCCTACGCAGACCCACAGCAACGTGACCACGCAGGTGGTCACGAAACTGTGCGCCATGGTATCGAGTACATTCTTGCGGCGAACCATGCCGGCATAGAACAGCGCCAGCCCCGGAATCGTCATCAGCAAGATCAATGCGCAGGACGTCATCATCCAGGCCGTATCGCCGGAATTGATGCCCGTTACACCGACCCGTGTGTTCAGCGAGATGGGTGCAGCAGCCGCGCCGGCTGGCAATGCCGCTGGCACGACCGCCCGCGTGGCGGGCGCCATGGCCTTTTGCATCGAGGGGCCTGGCGACGCTGCAGCAGGCATTGCGTTGGCTGCAGGTGAAAGTGGCATCGACGCCGGCGCCTGCGCGACCATCATGGCGGGCGTCGGCGCAGACGCGGTGGCTGCGCCCGGGGCCGAACCGGTCTCGGCGCTTGCGTCCAGCGACAGCGCGGCCAGCGCCCATGTGACGCTTGCCGTCAGCACGACGGCACGCGCAGCCTTGAACCATGTCCTTGGTCGAACCATTCTCTTCTCCTGGGTCTATGCAATCGGCAGCATCGGCGACATTCAACTGGAACCACTGCAAACATGGTTGTTCTTAGTAAATGTTTTTTAGATGCAAGCCGTGACCCTAACGAGAAGGTTTCCTTCCGTAATCAACAATTAGTTTTTAATAACAATGCTTGAATTGAAAGTTCACACAGAACTGATTTTGCACGGTTCTGGTGCGGGAACTTGGTGCGCATCCGACGCGCACGGATGGCTTGGCTTGAAACCTGTCTGCCAAACGATGCGCGCGTCGCTGGGAGCGCTATCGTTGGCCCACGCAAATCGCCCCGGCAGCGGATCAGCGGGCGAGATGCTCGTCGATTTGATCGGACATCTGGCGCAAGAGTTGCGAGCGCTTTGCCGGATCCTCGGTCGCTATAACATCGCGCAACAACAAACGATAGCCAGCCGCCAGAGGGTCCGGCAACTTCAGGATGCCGAGGCGAATGCTGAGAATTCGTTGCTCTTGAAATTCAGGTATCTGCGCCACCGCGCCGTCGAAACGTACCGCCACCAATCTAGGTTTTTGTGGGTGAGACGGCGCCCCGTGCCACGGGCTCGTACGTCCCATCGGAGTGCGAATGCCTGCCGGGCCGATAGGCTTGCCCCGTAACGCATTGCCGACGTTTTGCTCCAGCGTGGTCAGCATGCTGATCCGCTCGCGCGGGTCGTCGCGTCGCAAGGCAGCACCAAGCTGACGCTGGAATCGCTCGGCCACGGAAGGAGGCAGACTGGCGATCTGGCCGCGAATCGATTGGGCCAGCATTTCCGTGTCGCGATTACTCCGCCGCAGCAGGCGTTGCGCGATCGGCCGTTGCCGTTGATCCGCAGCAGCGCCAGCGCCGGCCGTCGGCGTCGCGTCGATGGCTTCACCGCGGGCAGTCACGGCAGTCGCGCCCGGCTGGGCAAACCTGTCGCTCGTGCGGACCCGGCCGGCGTCCGATCGATCGGATTGCGCCGACGGCGCCATGCCGAGACAGGCCAGCAAGCGGCTTTTCAGGGACTGATGCTGCGGCCGGTCAGCGCCTGCAGCATGTTTCCCGTCGCCGGTGGCCCGTGTGGTGCCGATCGATCCAACGGTTGGAAGAGTAGGCTTCATGCAAGACCTTTTCGAGACTTCTCTGGTCGAGATGACTCAGATAATTGCAATAAAGATAACAAAACGTCCGAACGGAACAGTGTACCGATGCGAATCAAGCCTGCAGCGACCGAAGCTCGACGCCGTAGCGTCCAGCTCAAGCGGGGTCGCGGGGTCCGGTTTCGATGGTGGTATCCGGATAGAGCTGATGCAGGGTTGCCAGCGTGAGGTCGGCCAGCAGCTGCTGGAGCTGCCCGGTTGCGTACTCCGCATCGCTTCCTTCACGCACTGCTTCCCACAGACTGCTGAGCGACGCTTCATGGCGTGCGACTTCCCGTTCGACGTGCTCTTGCCAGAAGCGCGGCGCTTCGCTTTCGATGAATTGCCCACGGCCGCGGCCGAAGTGGATGATGGCCAGGTAGCGCAACAAGCCGGTCACCACCAGGCTGCGCAAGAACGCTTCGGTGAAGGCAACGCTGGGTGCATTGCGATCGGTGCTGGCGTTGAAGCCGCGGGCGGCGCCGGCAAAGGTGACGGCGCCGACCACGCCGCCGATCAACGCACCGATCCCTGCGGTCAGGCCGCCGGAGAGAAGGTCGGCAGCCACACCACTGGTGGCGCCGGAGACGATCGCGCCCAGCAAACCGGCCTGCGCTTCGTCTATGGGTGAGCGCACCACAAAATTGTCGCGCACCCGGGTGTTGATGGCGGCGGCGGCGCCCGGGTCGAGCTTGTACAGCGCCAGCAGCGCGTCGGTGGTCTGCGCGATGCCGCGTTCGAAGCGCCTGACCAAGGCTTGCATGGCCCGGTCCTGGCGCCGTTGCTGCGCATTCTTGCCGATGCCCACTGCCTGCATGGCACTGCGCAAGAGGGATCTGTCTTCGGCTTCGACCGCTTCGCGTTCCTGCGCCGCACGCGCCAGTTGGGCAGCCGTCAACTGCATCGCCTGGTCGAACCGGCTGACATTGTTTTTGCGCCAGACCTCGAGCAAGCGGCGATAGCCGGTCGTTTTTTCAGGCGGGAGCAGGGCGGCGACAGCTTCGTAGAAAACCCGTTCATGCACCCAGCAGCGGGCAAATGCATCCAGCGGCAGAACCTCGCGCACCAGCGGATACTTTTCCAGCGCCGTGCGCCAGAGCGCGCGTTCGGCCTGTTCCTGCGCCGCCGGGCGCGGCGCACCGACCTGATTCAAGAGGACCAGCACCGGCTTGCCGAGCCAGGCCAGGATCTGCATCTCGGCAGCCAGATAACCGGCATCCTGCGGGCTCTCCGAAGCGTTCACCAGGTACAGCACGACATCGGCTGCGTCGCGCGCTGTGCGCAGCGCTTGCTGGCTGAGCCAGAAAGTGCGGTCGCGATAACGGTCCAGCACTTCGCGCAGGAACCAGCCGATCGGATTGTCCGACATGCCCAGGCGCTTCAACAACCGCACCGAATCGCCGAAACCGGGCGTGTCCCACAACCGCAGCGCATCGCCGTCGGGCGTCGTCAGCAGCGTGTGCGCTTCGGAAAAAATCGTCACGTGGGCGGCATCGCGCACCTCGCCGACATCGGCGCCGAGCAGGGTGCGGGTCAGCGTGGTCTTGCCATTGTTGGTGTGCGAAATCAGCGCCAGCTGAATTTCGACGACATTGTCGACGGCATCGTCCTTCATCCGGCCCCTCCGAAATTGACGATCGAATCCAGTTCGAGGCGACGCCGTTGCGGCTCCAGCAGGTCGACCACGGTGGCCTGTAGCCCGTATGGCTGGCAAAAGCTTCGCCACAGCGCGATGCGCTCGCTCAGTCGCGCCTCATGGCCGGCCTGTTCGCCCAGCCGGGCACGATAGCCGGACTCGTCCAGCAGCACCAGCAATTGCAGGCCTGCCGCGCGCGCCTGCTGCAAAGTCTGCTGCAGGAATGCGCCGTGATTCTGCGTCTCCGGCGTGGCGGCCAGATTGAACAGCACCGCCGTGATGGCGACATCGTCAGCAGGTGACGACGCTGCCTTGGCACCAGGGACGGCATCTGCGCCGTAGTCGGTCGATACGTCGACCACGACCCGGGCACGCTCCCCCAGCAGCATGCCGGCAATCCGTGCCAGCGCCTGGTGACGCGCTGCATCCAGTGCGAAGCTGTAGGGCAGTACCTGCATGACGCCGCCGGCGCCGCCGAGCTCAATGACCAACTGTCGAAAATACGGTTGTGCCAGCGAAAATGGAAAATTTCGCTGCAAGCACCGTGCGCGCCAGTGCGCCAGTCCGGCCAGCACCAGGCGCGGCACGATCACCAGCAACAACAGGGTAGCTGCATACAGATGGACCCAGCGGGCGCCATTGCCGACGGCGGCCGGCGTGCTGCCCGGCGCGAAACGCAGCGCCTCGATATCGGCCAGGGAAAACGGCTGCAATTGAAACACCGCGCGCGCTGGTGCAAACACGATCGACAAGATCGATTGCAATTGCGCTGGGTCGAGAAAGGTACTTTCCCAGCCCGCCGCGTACTGCGTCAGAAAGCCACGCAGGTATAGCGACAGCATGGCGCCAGCGGCGAAGAGTGCGGCGCTCAAATGCAGCGTGCGGCCGATGCGCGCGGCGTCGAGCGCGCTGCTCATGCGGCGCCATTCGATGGAAAACGACAACAGGGCGGCATGCATTCCGGCCGGCATGTCATGCATCAGGCGGCTGCTGCCGGATTGCAGCCACTGCGCCAGCATGCCGGCATGGCGCTTCATTGGCAGCAGCGCCCATACCAGCATCCCAAGGTAGACGATCAGATTCCAGGCCAGGATGCCGAGCAGCGGTGCCGACAACAGATCGACCCGGTGCGGATCGGCGATCCGGTCGACGGCGATGCCGACGATGAAGGCCAGTATCGGAATCAGAATCGCAGCCCATGCCAGATGCCGGGTTTGATCGAGCAGTTTTTCCAGCGCGGGAGTGCGGCGCAGCGCGCGGTTGAGCAGCAATTCGGCGCGTAGCGCAATGAACTGTGCCGGCACCGGTTGCCCGGCGAGCGCCGGATCGGCTGCGGCAGTGGCCAGCCGTTCGCGCGCGCTGTGGCCGGCAATGCGCCGATCGTCTTCGCTCAGGATGGCGTACGCGCGATCGTTGCTCTCGATGGCGCGCACCAGTACGATTTGCCGGACGTTGCGTTCATTCACTGCGATGGATCCTCGTTGCTGGCACGCTTCTGTGGATCGTCATGATACCGCTGCAGCACGCTGTCCCGGAACGGTCCTCATCGGCACGGGCGGTTCGCTTCAACGCCGATTTCAAGTCGACTCGAATCCAGTTCAATCGTGTTCGTCCTCGGCATCCAGTCTCTGCTGCGGATGCACCAGCACGGTCACGATCCTCGGCCCGCTCATTTTCTTGATGACCACCTGGAATTGATTGAACTGGATCAGCTGACCCTCCGCCGGAATGTCGCCCAGCTTGGACAACACCAGACCGCCGATCGAATCGGCGTCGTCGAGGTTGGCTTCTTCATTCTCGATATCCACGCCCAGGATACGTTCGAGCGTATAGATCGGCAGGCTTCCCTTGCCGACCACGCTGCCATCGTCCAGCCGGGTCCAGTCGTTGTCGCTCTGGCGGAACTCATCGCGAATCTCGCCCACCAGGGCGCCGAGCAGATTGTCGAGCGTCAGGAAACCGAGCGGTTTCTGTCCCTGGCTGCCGACGATGGCAAAGTGCGGCGCGCCTTTGCGAAAGCGCCGGAACAGTTCCAGCGCCGGCATGCGCGGCGAGACGAACTGGATCGGCCGCAGATACGCGTTCAGGCAGTCGATCGGCTTGCCTTCCTGCTGCGCCAGAAACAGGTCCTTCAAGTGAATCATGCCGAGTACCTGTTGTTCATCCTGGTCGAAATAGGGATAGCGGCTGAACCGGGTGCGATTCACCGTATGCATGTTGTCGTCCCATGAAAGGTTGTGGTGCAGGGCCACGATTTCATGAATCGGTCGCATCAGGTCGGAGACCTCCAGTTCGCTGAAATCGAGCGTCTGCGCCAGCACGTTCCACTCGTCGTGATTGAATTTTCCGCGCGGCTGGCTGCTGCGCAGGATCAGCTTCAATTCGTCGGCGGAGTATTGCGCATCGTGCGCATGCGGGTCGCCCAGTCCGGCCATGCGCAGCACGGCATTGGCGCTGGCATTCAACATCCAGATGATCGGATACATCATCCAGTAGAAACCGTAGAGCGGCAGCGCGGTCCACAGGCCGATGCGCTCGGGATTGCGGATCGCCATGGATTTCGGCGCCAGTTCGCCGACCACGATATGCAGGAACGAGATGACGAAAAAGGCAAAGGAAAACGAAATCGCATGCACGATCTCCGGCGAACTGATCCCGGCGGCCGACAGCAGCGGTGCCAGCAGACTGGCAAACGCCGGCTCGCCGATCCATCCCAGTCCAAGCGACGCCAGCGTGATCCCCAGCTGGCAAGCCGACAGATAGGTGTCGAGCTTGCGATGCACCCGCGCCAGCATGCGTCCCGGATAGCCCTGGGTCTTGGCGATGACGCGGATGCGGGTCTGGCGCAGTTTGACCAGACCGAATTCCGCTGCCACGAAAAAGCCATTGAGCAAGACCAGCAGCAAGGCGACCAGGATCAGCAGGACATTACTCATTATTGATAGGGTTCCGTTGGTGGAGTGCCGTCATTGTCGGCGATTAATGCGGATCCCGGGAGCACTTTGGCCGGCACCACCTGGCGTAGAATCAGCACACAAAAAATGTTCGGACATCACCCGGTCACAGAATCGCGTTCCAATCGTGCCTGAACGCATATCTGAACCCATCACATCAACGACTCAGTCAGGAGACTTCCAGCATGCAATCTTTCATGTCAGTTCCACTGAAACATGCGATCGCGGTATCAGCCATCGTGGCCATCGCTGCCACGGTTGCTTCCCTGGCAGGTTGTGCCGCTGCGCCGGGTGCGGCCACTGCAGCCACTGCAGCCAAGGCAGCTGCCTGGCCGCCGATCCCCGCGATTGCCGCGCACCGCGGCGCATCGGCGTTCCGGCCCGAACACACGCTGGCGTCGTATCAGAAGGCCATCGACGACGGCGCCGACATCATCGAACCGGATCTGGTGGCGACCCGGGACGGCGTGCTGATTGCGCGCCACGAAAATGAAATTTCCGGCACCACGGATGTGGCCGACCACAAGGAATTCATCGCGCGCAAGGTCACCAAGACGATCGACGGCGTGCCGCTCACCGGCTGGTTCACCGAAGATTTCACCCTGGCCGAGATCAAGACCCTGCGTGCCCGTGAACGGATACCCGCGAACCGCCCGGCCAACGTCGCCTACAACGACCGCTTCGAGATTCCGACGTTCCAGGAAGTCATCGACCTGGCCAAGCGCCAGACGGTCACGACCGGGCGCGTCATCGGCGTCTATCCAGAGACAAAGCATCCGACGTATTTCCAATCGATTCAGCTACCGCTGGAGCGGCGCCTGGTCGATCAGCTCGAAGCCAACGGCTATCGCGACCGCAGTGCGCCGGTCCTGATCCAGTCATTCGAAGTCGCCAACCTGAAGGCGCTGCGCAAGATGACCGGCATCCGGCTGGTGCAATTGATCGATAACCCGAAAAATCCGCCGGCTGCCAACGGCGCACCGCGCAACCAGCCCTATGATTTCACGGTATCGGGCGACAAGCGCACATATGCCGACCTGACCACGGCGGCCGGCTTGCTGGAAATTGCGACCTATGCAGACATCGTCTGCCCGTACAAGGAAGTCATCATTCCGCGTACGGCTGCCAATGAACTCGGCGCACCGACCGCATTCGTGCGGGATGCGCACCAGGCCAGGCTGCTGGTGCATCTGTTCACCATGCGTCCGGAAAATCCGTTCCTGCCGGTCTCGATGCGTCGTGGGAACGTGGCATCGCCGAGCGAGCGCGGCGATTTTCAGGCGGAACTGGTGGCCTATCTGGATGCCGGCATCGACGGTTTTTTTACCGACGACTCGGCGGAAGGGCGCACTGCCATCAATACCTTCCTTGCCCGTAAAAAATAATCCGGCAGACTCGGGAAGTCCAAATAGAAAGGGACGCCTTGGCGTCCCTTTCGGCATCTCCTGCGACCGCATCGATCCGGCGTCGCGTCGATTTAGCCGCGCGATTACTTCGGCATGATCACGGTGTCGATGACATGGATGACGCCATTGTCGGCCACGATATCGGTCTTGACGACGTTCGCCTTGTCGATCATGACCTTGCCGCCGGCTGCCGACACGGTAAAGGAACTGCCTTCAAC
>JAYUWF010000209.1:0-4890 GCA_043753685.1 Herminiimonas sp. | reverse complement strand
GGCGTTCACCAGCGTGGTCCGACCGATGAATCCCGGCAAGAATCGGCCCCGCTTGGCGCTTCGTTGCATATCAGAATCGCATTGCAATAAACAATATTTATATACGGAAATTAAGCGCGAAAATCCACTGTTTTCGTGATTTCTTATTTTCAATTTTGCAACAACAGAGCCAAATTTAATTTTTTATCCACGCGATTTACCAAAAATTAAGCGTTGTAAACGCACTGCGGAAAATTTTGTATGTTTTTTGTACTATTTTGAAAAATCCGATGTTTAAAAGAAAAAATTCTGTAATGGAACTGTAACGAGGCGTTACATTTGAGTTTGTCAGCCAATTAATTGTGCCGTTTTTCCTGCGCCGGATTTTACAAAAAACCGGATCAGGCAAGCAATTCATCGAATGACCGGGTCCGGCAGAGCGGAGTCGCTCCAGACGGTAGCGGCGCCGGGATCAGCTGCCACGACGCGAGAACGATCGGCTTACCAGCCGGTGTGTAAATTTCAACCATGGAGCTTTAATGATTTTCAGAGAAAAAACGGGTGTTCAGGCCGTACGACTGGCAATGGGTGTGTTGGCAGGCTCCATTTTGCTGACCGGCGGCGTACAGGCGCAGGACGCGGGAACGGAAGTACTCAAGCGCGTTGAAGTGACGGGCTCCAACATCAAGCGCGCACAAAAAGAAGGCACTTCGCCGATCGAGACCATCACTGCCGTCGAGATCAAGAACAGTGGCGCGGCCACCGTGCAGCAGCTGATGCGCCAGATCACGTCGATCGGCAGCACGTCGTACAACGACACACCGACACAGAACGGTTTTTCGCGCGGCGTCGCCGTGGCGTCCCTGCGTAACCTGAGCGGAACCTCGACCCTGATTCTGTTGAACGGCCGGCGCATCACGCCATCGGCCTATGCCAATCCTAACAATGGCACCTCGACCCTGTACGATCTGAACTCGATTCCCATCTCCGCGCTCGAGCGGGTCGAGATCTTCAAGGACGGCGCCTCGGCCGTGTACGGTTCGGACGCCATCGGCGGCGTCATCAACTTCATCACCAAGACCAATTACCAGGGCATGGAAATCTCGGCCCGTGCCGGCGCCAACGACAACGGCGAGTTCGCCAAGCAAGGCATCAACGGCATCGTCGGTTTCGGCGACCTGGAAAAGAACGGCTACAACGGCTTCATCACGATCGATTACTCGAAGAAAGATCGGACCTCGGAACGGGATGGTTCGCGCGACATCGCCGCCGACCAGTACGCCTACCTGAACTTCCGCTTGAATCCGTACAGCAGCAGCCTGTCGAACCAGCCGTTCTTCTACCGCGAGCGCACGCCGGGCAGCCTCTCGTTCGTGACGGGCGCCACCGTTGTCAACCGTACCGGTTGCGATCCGGCGCGCCTGATCACCGGCGGTCCGGCTAACAACATTACCAGCGGCACCCTGCTCAATCGCACGTTCTGTAACTTCGATCTGAACCAGTTCAACGAAGCGCAGAGCAAGGGCGACGACATCAGCCTGCTGTCGAAAGGCACGTTCAAGCTCAACGACAACGTCTCGGCCTTCGGCGAGTTCGGCGTCACCCAGTCGACCCGCGATTACACGGTTGCGCCGCGCGCGATCAACGCACAGGGCGGTCCGACCACCAACTTCATCCTCGGCGGTCTGGCAGCACCGTTCCAGGCCGTGCTGCCGATCGGCCATCCCGACAATCCGTTTACCGATGTCCGTGCCGCCGCAGTCTATCGCTTCGAGAACCTGAAAACCGGCACCCACCTGGTCAACGAGTCGTATCGCGCCCTCGGTGGATTGAAGGGCACAGCCGGCACCTGGGATTGGGAAACCGCCGTCCTGTGGAACCGCAGCACCCGTAACGAAACCAGCCTGGGCCAGTTGTACCTGCCGACCCTGCGCACTTTGCTGACGCAGAATCGCTCGCTGGCCGCCGTTGCCGCCGATCCGACCCTGCCGTACAACGTGCACAACAAGGGCAATGCTGAAATCCTGCAGGCCGATGCCAAGGTGTCGACCGAGTTCGGCAAACTGGCAGGCGGTCCGATCGGCTTCGCGGCCGGTGTCGAATTCCGTCAGGAAAAGCTGACCATCACGCCGGATGCGGCCAACGCTGCAGGCAATATCCTCGGCCTGGCCACCACGCAGACCGACGGCAAGCGTAACGTGTCCTCGGGCTTCTTCGAGTTCCGCACGCCTTGGGCCAAGAGCTTCGAAACCGACTTTGCCGGTCGCTTCGACAAGTACCCTGGCATCAAGACCAACTTCGTGCCGAAAGCCGGCGCCAAGTGGACGCCGAACGATGTGATCGCATTCCGCGGCACCTATGCCGAAGGCTTCCGCGCACCGGCGGTGTCGCAGGTTGCACCGGGTGGCGCCCAGTTCTTCCTGAACAACATTTCGGATCCGGTCCGCTGCCCGAACGGTGTCACGCCAGCACCTGGCGCCGATACCCTCGACTGCAGCAAGAGCATCTCCGGCGTCGGCGGTTCCAACCCGGCCCTGAAGCCGGAAACCTCGCGCAGCATGTCGCTGGGCCTGATTTTCTCGCCGACCAAGCAGTTCGATCTGATTCTTGATTACTACCGCATCAAGAAGGAAGGCGAAGTCGCATTGGGCAGCGCCACCACCGTGCTGGAGCATCCGGAGCGTTTCCCTGCCGATGCCGTCATTCGTGACACCAACCCGGCCAACCAGTTGCCAGGCGTGCCGAACTCCGGGCCTCTGCTGGCTGTGAAGACGCCTTGGACCAACCAGGGCAGCACCGAAGTCAGCGGTCTCGATCTGGAAGCGCGTCTGCGTACGGCAATGGGTTCCTACGGTGACCTGGTGTCATCCGTCAAGGCGTCCTACACGCTGTCGTATCGCCGTGCCGAAAGCCCTGGCGACACCACCACCAACGTGGTGGGCGGCGCCGGTGGTCTGTTCGACTGGGCAACATCGAGTGGCGACATTCCGCGGCTGAAGATGACCATCGCTTCGGCCTGGACACGTGGTCCGCATAACGTTACCGGTCAGATCAACTTCATCGATTCGATCTCGCAGCTGCGTCGCGTCGATGGTGCGGTGACGTATCCGGTGCCGTACTGCTACTACGGCTCGGGACAGCCTTCGACTGCGTACTCGTTGGGTGGCGTGCCGAACTACACTGCGCTGTATCCGGATTGCAAAGTGCCGAGCTGGACAACGGTTGACGTCGGCTATAACTATTCGGGCATCAAGAACCTGACGATCGGCTTCAACATCGCCAACGTGTTCGACAAGCGTGCTCCGTATCAGCCAGGCGCCAACACCAGCACCACCGTCATCGATGGCTACAACAGTGGCCTGCATAACGACTACGGCCGTTACTTCACGCTGCGCGCGAACTACAAGTTCAAGTAAGCGCGTAGTGGTTGCGGCAGTCTGGCCGATGCATGGCCAGGCTGACTGCGATGAGAGTCCGACCTGGCCACACGGCTTGGAACGCCCCGCATCTGTCTGATGAGGGGCGTTTTTACTTCAGCAGTGTCATTGAGCGCGGGCCGAGGCGGGCGTGACGACAGCCTCCGGGTCGATGATGGTTGCGTCGGAATGGGTGCGGATTCGATTCCGTCAGATCGACCTGGCGGCATGCAGGGTCTGTTCTGCATGGCGCAACAATTGCCTGATGAGAGCGCGAAGTGCCTGCGGCCTGATGTATTTTGACAACGATTTGTAACTTGATGTGCACGCGGTGCCGACACCTTCGCAGCCTGAACCGCGTGCGGCGGCAAGTCCGTTTTCGCCGTTCGACGGGACGTCACCGGAGTGATTCGTGAGGCATGCGAGGCGGCTGCAGAGCCTGGGGCAAAAGCGGGCGGAATGAATCGCCAGAGAGGATGCCCCGACTGGCCATGCCTTAAGTATTCCAGGCGCCTTTGATTACACAAGAGTTTGCCTTTGTGCAAGTTCTTGATGGTATTATTTGAAAGGATTGGAAACAAATGTTGAACAGTAACGAGACCCGGATGTGCCAGCGGGCGCGCCATCGATTTCACTGCCGGATCGATGCAGGCGCGGCTGTCACGCCTTGACCCAGGCATTCATGATGGCAGCGTTTTAAACATGCATCAAACTGAATCGGACATTCGCAGCCGTTTGCTGGTCGCCCGCTTGCCGGCGATGCCGCAGATTCTGCTCAAGCTGCTCGAGCACTGTCAGAACGACGATGCCGGCATGGCGGAGCTTGCCGATCTGATCGCGAAGGATCCCGGCATCGCCAGCAAGATCCTGTCGGTGGCCAACAGCTCCGCCTATCACCGCAGCGGTCTGAAGGTCGGCCTGGAGCAATCGCTGGCTGCGATCGGCACCGACATGGTCAAGACGCTCGTGATCAGTGAGTCCGTTTTCCAGATCTTTAATAATTTTTCTCAGGCCAACAATACCGACCTGCGCGGCTTCTGGAAACATTCGCTGGCCGCTGCCGTGATCGCACGTGAAATCGCCACTCGCATGCGCTATCCCCATGTCGAGGAAGCCTACTTGGCCGGCCTCCTGCACGATGTCGGCCGGCTGGCCCTGCTGGCTGCGGCGCCCAAGGAATACGCCACCAATTTCATGGCCGCCGACGACGCGAATCTGTGCGCCGTCGAGCAGCGCACGCTGCAACTGACGCATGCCGAAGCCGGCGCCTGGCTGATCGAGCGCTGGCATCTGGATTCATTTCTGGCCGACAGCGTTCTGTACCATCACGAAAGCGCCGCCCGGGTCGGCAGTGCCCATCCGCTGATCCGCATCGTGATTCTGGCGCACCTGCTGTCGAGCCATGAGGTCGACGATCCGGCGGTCCTGGATGCCGGCGTGCTGTGCGGCCTGGATGCCGAGGCCCTGGCCGACATCGGCGGCAAGGCCGATGAAC
>JAYUWF010000208.1:0-4906 GCA_043753685.1 Herminiimonas sp. | reverse complement strand
AATATCAGCACTGGTTCAACCAGCAGTGGGGCGCCGCCGTGTTCTACGATGTCGGCACCGCCACCGACCGTTGGGTCGATCGTTCTTTCTTTCAGGCGGTCGGCGGCGGCGCCCGCTGGCGCAGTCCGGTCGGCATCATCAATGCCGATCTCGGCTACGGCCTGCAGCGTCAGCAGATCCGGCCGCACCTGTCGCTGGGCGTGTCGTTCTGATCGTGGCCGGGACGATCGAATGATGTTGGCGACATCGCGAACAAGTCGTCGTGATGGAGATTCCGTGCAGAACAATTGATCCAGTAGAATTACGGCTATCGCACGATTCCGCACTTTGCGGTTCGTCCTACACGTAATC
The DNA here is from genome assembly GCA_043753685.1 of Herminiimonas sp. Classification (GTDB taxonomy): domain Bacteria; phylum Pseudomonadota; class Gammaproteobacteria; order Burkholderiales; family Burkholderiaceae_D; genus JANXSS01. Next base: position 4,555 of record JAYUWF010000208.1, on the reverse strand, counting down.
GAATAGTCGTTCGGATCTGCCCGCCGGCCATCGCCTGATTGAAAGAGTCCCATGCCTTCTGTCACCTCGTTTCGCTTCACGCCCGTCCTGAAATCCGCTGCCTTCGCCGGCCTGAATCGCCAAATCAAGTCAGTTTTTACCTCAGTTTTCAAGCCGGTTTTCCGGCCTTCGCTGATGGTATGCGTCACCTTCGGCATGATCGCCGCCAGCCAGGTCGGCATGATCGCCACGGCGCATGCGCAGGCTGCGGCGAGCGCCGCGACCGCGCCGGCGGCCGAGTCCGTGCGTCCGGAAATCGCAAAACCGCTGCAGGCGGCCCAAGACCTGGTGCGCGCGCAAAAATACAAGGAAGCGCTGGAGCAGACTGCATTGGCCGATGCAGTGCCCGCCAAGACCCCGTTCGAGACCTACATGATCGATCGCACCCGCGGTGCGGCGGCGCTCGCCTCCGGTGACACGGCCACCGCCAGCCGCTCTTTCGAAGCCGCTCTTGCCGCCAATCGTACGGCGCCGGACGAACAGGCGAAGATCGTCAAGGCGGTCGCCGGCATGTATTACCAGGCCGCCGATTATCCGAAAGCCATCGCCTGGCTGCAACGCGCCATCAAGGAAGGCAGTGCCGACGCCGAGACCCGCAACTTGCTGATGCAGTCGTATTACCTCGGTGGCGACATGGTCCAGGCATCGCGGGAATTGCAGGCCGAACTGGCCGCCGGGGAAAAAGCCGGCCGCGCGCCGACCGAGACGCAATTGCGGCTGCAGATGAGCATCGCCGTCAAGCAGGGCGACAAGGCCGGCACCGCCGCTGCGATGGATCGATTGATCGCAGCGTATCCGACCAAGGAATACTGGGCCGACGTGATGCAGCGCCTGCGCAGCAAGCCGGGCTTCGCCGATCATCTCGTCCTGGACTTCGATCGTCTGAAACTGGCGTTGGGTCAGTTGAACACGACCGGTGATGTGACGGAAATGGCGCAATTGTCCATGCAGGCCGGCTTTCCTGCGGAAGCCAAGAAAGTGGTCGACCTGGGGTACCAGAAAGGTTTGCTCGGCAGCGGCCCCGATGCTGCCCGCCACAAAAAATTGCAGGACGCTGCCGGCAAGAGCGCCGCCGACGACCTGAAGACCATGGCCAGCAGCGAGACGGAAGCGCGCAAGGGCAAGGACGGCACCGCGCTGGTGAATCTGGGCTTTGCGCTGGTGACGGCCGGCCAGGCCGAGCGCGGTATTGCGATGATGGAAGAAGGTATCGCGCGTGGCGGATTGCGGCGGCCCGACGAAGCGCGCCTGCACCTGGGCATCGCCTATCTGCAGGCCGGCAAGAAGGCGGAAGCGCTCAAGGCGCTGGCAACCGTGCAAGGCACCGATGGCGCTGCCGATCTGGCGCGTTACTGGACAATTCTGGCGAATCGTCCGCTGGTTTAGCGACGAATCAAGGCAGCGCCTGCGGCAAATACAAGGTCAGCGTCGTACCCACGCCTGGCGTGCTGGTCAACCGGAGATCGCCGCCAGCCTCCTTGGCGAATCCGTAAATCTGCGCCAGGCCCAGCCCGGTTCCCTTGCCCACACCCTTGGTAGTGAAAAAGGGCTCGAAGGCGCGCGCCAGCACTGCCGCGCTCATGCCAACCCCGGTATCGGAAAACGCCAGCGAGACATACTCGCCGGCAGCACGGCCCTCGAGCGCTTCCAGCGTGACGTTCGCGGCAGTCAGTGTCAGCACGCCCCCGTCCGGCATGGCGTCGCGCGCATTGACGGCAATGTTCAATACCGCTGCCTCGAGTTGGCTGGCATCGACCCCGATGCGGTGCAGGTCCAAACCGTATCCGGTACCCACAGCGATATGAGGTCCCAAGGTCTGACTCAGCAAGGGCATCATGTCGGCCACCCAGGATTCGATGTTGACGGAGTCGAGTCCCGGTGGCTGCGTGCGTGCCTGCGCCAGCATGCGTCCGATCAGGTTTTGTGCCGTATCGATCGAGCGGCTCATCTGTCCCAGAATCCGCTCCCGGGCGGTGGTGGCAGGATCCTGTCGCAATAGGGCAATGCCGCTCATGACCACTTGCAGTACGTTACTGATATCGTGCGAAATCCCGCCGGTGAGCAAGCCCACCGCTTGCAGTTTTTCGCTGCGCCGCAATGCTTCTTCCGCAATGCGCCGGCCGTCGGCTTCTTCGATCAGGGCGGCGCTGCGCTGCGCGACCAGATGCTCGAGCTCGGCCCGGCTGCGCGCCAGCACTTCGGCAGCCCGGCGCTGGTCGTCAATGTCGGTGCAGGTACCGAACCAGCGCGTGATGGCGCCGTTCTCATCCCGGATCGGCACGGCCCGGCCCAGGGTCCAGCGGTATTGGCCGTCGTGGCGGCGCAGCCTGTATTCGATTTCGTAAGGGTCGCCGGTGGACAGGCATCGACGCCAGAGGCTCCAGGCGCGCTCCTGATCGTCCGGATGGAACATGACGTTCCAGCCAACGCCATCGGTCGAACCGACCGGGGTGCCGGTAAACTCGTACCAACGCGCATTGTAGTAATCGTGATGGCCGTCCGGCAGCGTCGACCAGACTATCTGCGGCATCGTATCGGCCAGGGTTCGGAAGGTGACCCGGCTTTCGGCCTGGCGCGCTTCGGCCACCAGGTCGGTGACTTCGTAGAGAATGCTTTCGAGTCGCAGCGGATGACGGTCCTGGCCCTCGCCCTGGAAATAGGCTTGCACCCGCATCTCGACCAGGCGCACCTCGCGATCTTTCGACAGCAAGCGATGGAAGATGCGCACCGGCTTGGCGTCGACACTGACGAGGACGCCGTGGAGCGCCGCCTTGACCATCGGCAGATCGCCCGGATGCACATGTTCGGTCAGCAGATCGTCCAGCGGGACTTGCTGCGGTCCGTCGCTAACTCCCAGCAGCCGTAGCAGGGTCGCATTGCGCGAGGCCAGGCCGGTGGCGCAATCGAGTTCCCATACCGCCAGGTCGAAGTGAGGTGTTATCGGGCTGTCCGAAGTCCGGCGGCCGGTACCGGTACCCATCGAGTAGCCCAGATCCAGGAAAACGTTGTCGGGATTTGCCACGATGTCACGGGATGCAATTGCGGTCGGCCAGGTCACGATCGAGTAAGTTGCCTGGATTTCATATTATGGACTAATTTGTGTTCCGGCCCCTGCTTGTATGATAAATCGTCGCTCGCCTTCCTGTTCCCCTGGATTTTCTGTGCGAGATCCGGTGTGAAAAGGGATCGATGCGTCGTGTCTGCGGTCGAAGTGTCCGCGTTGACGACCTGCGCGCCGCAATCGGCGCGGGATTCCGGAGCCTGCCGGCGTTGCGCTCAATCTGTTTTCTAGATGAACATTCCCCCCGCCGCCGCCCGATCGAATTTGCCTGACACAACCCCTTCTCTAAGGGGCCCCCGCCGTGGCGGGCGCTTGACTGTTGGGCGGATGCTGCTGGTCTTGCTGGTTCTGGTGCTGTTGGCGCTATTGCTGGTTGGCGGCGCTGCCATCACGGCGCTGACAACGGATCGTGGCGCACGCATTGTCTGGCGCGCGGCGACAGGCGCGATGGCGGGCAAGCTTTCGGGCCGACTGGTCAGCGGCAACCTGGCAGACGGCCTGGTGATGCAAGACGTGCATTACCGCGATGCCCGGCGCAGCATCCGGCTCGACCGGTTTGCCGGCGCCTGGCACCTGTCGCTGTCACCGGTGCTGCTGACCGTCGATCATCTTCGGCTGGGCAATGTCGATGTCACGCTGGTGCCCACGCGATCCGAACCATTGCGCGCTCCAGAAAAAATCACGTTGCCACTGGCATTCGAACTCAAACGCCTGGACCTGCAACAACTGACACTGCACAAGCCGGATGGCGCATTGACGTTCAGCGACCTGCAGGCCAGCGCCGGTTCGGATCGAGTCCATCATTCCCTGCGACTCGAGCACGTCACCACGCCGTACGGCATCGCGCACGCTGGCCTTCGACTGACCGGCACGGCGCCTTTTCCCGTGGACGGCCGGATCGGCGTGGCCGGTGCGGTCGATCAGCAACGCTATGTCATCGACGGCACGCTGTCGGGCAGCTTGCGGGCGCTCGCGGTCAATCTGCATGCTGGCGGCGGCAAGCTCACCGGTACCGCCGAAATTGCGGCGGCCCCCTTCGACTTGGTGCCGTTACGCCAGATGCGGCTGGACTTGCAGCACCTCGATCCACGAGTCTTCAAACCGGCAGCGCCGCACGCCGACCTGGCCGTGCAGGCGACGCTGGTGCCGATGGCGCCGGCCGGCGGCGCGGTCGCACCGGCAGCCGACCTGGTGGTCAGGGGGCCGGTCACGCTTTCCAATGCAGCGCCGGGGCGTCTCGATCAGGGTGGCTTGCCCCTGCTGTCCGCATGGGCGGAGGTGGTGCTCGATGCGAAACGGCAGCAGCTGACGCAACTTGCCGTGACGCTGCCCGGACAAGCCACGCTGTCGGGCGGCGGGGCACTCCACGCTGGCGGCCAGGGCGACTTCAAGCTCTCGGCTTCTGGCCTGGACCTGCATGCCCTGCATGGTGCGCTCGCGCCGACGCGCCTGGAT
>JAYUWF010000207.1:0-4914 GCA_043753685.1 Herminiimonas sp. | reverse complement strand
TGCCGGACGGAATTTGCGCGACTTGCGGCACCGCCATATCGTCGCGCGAGAGTCTAGGGCGCAACGAAACGCCGGGCATGGAATGTATTCAATGTCGCGGCGTATTGGTTATCTAAATATTAACTAAAACAGTCGAAAATTCGTCTTCTCTGACAGTTTTTCGCATTGACGTATCGTCACCAGCAGCCATTAAAATATTATTATTTTTATAACAGTATCCAAGCCTGACGAATCGTCCGCTCCGATGCCAAAGGCCTGCTGCGCCGCGGATTTCCGAAAAAATTTTGACCCGATTTTCAGGGCCATTACCAGCAAGCTGGCAAACCGATCGAGCCAGCGTCGATCAACAAGGAATAAGGACAATCATGGGACTATGTGTATCGAAGCCGTATGCGAATGATTACGCAACATTCAGCCAAGATCCCAACGGCGAGTTTGTCATCAACCGCAGACTCGTCGGTGTCCGCCCGGGTGAGGACGTCCAACCTCGATTGCACCGGCTGGACCGAAAAGCGATGAAGCAATTGATGAGGGGAAAGCTTCCCTATGAGGATTTTGAAGAGGCCCGCGCGCATGATTTGCGGCAGTCATTTCAACCAGCGTCGCCCCCCCGTGCATCCGCCTCCCGCACGCTCCCGGAAGAAATTACCTTTCTTCGAATGGACTCAGAGGGATGCCTGATTCAAACCACCCTCGTCAACCCCAGCCATGAAGAACGGGACATGGCCCAGCGTCAGAAAGCGCAGCTGTTACGCGAGCTTGGACCAGCCGGTGTCGCACGACTGCAGCCAGTCGGCTTCGAGAGATGCGAAAAAATGGAATTCAGGATTGATTTTTGATCACCGGCTAGCCACGAAATACGCCGCCACATCCTGCACGTCCGCACCGCTCAAGGTACCGGCTGCACTGCGCAATCGCAGGTAGCTCAACAGGTAGTTATAACGCGATTGCGCCAGATCCCGGCGCGCGGTGTACATCTGCTGCTGCGCATTCAACAGGTCGAGGTTGATGCGCACGCCGCCCTTGATGCTCTGGCGCGTGGCTTCCACCAGCAGGTTGGTGGAATTGACCGACTTGACCAAGGCATCGATGTGCGCGGCGCTGCTGAGAGCCAGGCTGTATTGCTTGCGCAGTTCGACCGTGACCTGCGTGGTCTTTGCATCCAGGTCCGACCGGGCTTTTTCGTACTGCGCCACGGCCTGGGTGCTGGCGGCACTCACATAGCCGCCTGAATAAATTGGAATCTGCAACTGCACGCCGAAGCTGCGCACGTTGGAATCCTGGTTGTAGGTGTTGATCGTATTCGATTGATTCTTTTCGAGGCTGGCCACGAAGTCCAGGCGCGGCAAGTGACCGGCGCGCTGCTTGCTGATTTCCTGACGCGCCGATTCGACGGCATAGCGCAGCGAGCCGATTTCCGCATTCTTGTCCAGCGCCAGGGCTTTCCATTCCTCGAAGCCGGCCGGCTGCATCGGACGCACCTTGAAGTTCGGCGAAAGACCATCGAGCGCGGTGATTTCCAGACCGACGATACCGGACAAGGTGTTGCGCGCCGTGTTCAACGAATCGGCGGCCTCGATCACCTGCGCTTCGGCCAGATCGAACTTCGCTTGTGTCTCCAGGCTGTCGGTCTTGGTGCCCTCTCCCTTGGCGAACATGCGGTCATTGACCCGCATCTGCTCGCCGTAGGCGTCGCGTTGCGCGGTGGCCAGCGCCAGCTGATCTTCGGCGAACTGCGCATCGGCATAGGCCGACACAACGCGAATCACCAGGTCCTGCTGGCGTCCGCCAAACAGCGCCGTGCTGTAATTCGATTGCGCCACGCCCTGCCGATAGCGTGCAAGGCCGTCGAAATTGATGATCGGCTGTTTGAGCTGCAATACCGCCGCGGCACTGGTGTAGCGAGGGTTGATGGTGTTGTTGCCCTGCTGCGCAGACTTGTTGGTGATTTCAGCGCTGGCCTTGCTGGTCGAATAGCTGGCTGCGACGGTCGGCAACAAAGTCGAGCGCCCGAGCAGGCGATTCTGCTGGCCGGCCTCGTTTTCATGAATCGCGCTCTGGTAGGTCGGGTCATTATTGAGCGCTGCTTCATATGCCTGCAACAGTCCCAGTGCGAAGGCGCCCGGCGCATGCAATGCACCGACGGCAGCCAGGGCAATCACGAGCGCACGCCGCGCCGGCAGCGCTTGCCGGGTAAAGGTCGTCATCATTCCTCCGTCATCGAAGTCTTGGCGCGATCGAAAATCGGCTTCATCAGATAGCTCATCATGGTGCGCTCGCCGGTCTTCACGAAGATCTCGACCGGCATGCCGGCCTTGACCGGCAGATTCGCCAGGATCTTGCGGCCGGCGGCAGTCGGCTCGGCGCGCAACTTGTAATACGGCTGGCCGGTTTTTTCATCGAGCAGACGGTCGGCCGAGACCTGCGTCACCACGCCCGGTACATGCGGTGTACTGTTCTGGTTGAATGCTGAAAAAATCAGCTCGACCGGCAGCTGCGCCTGCACCTTGTCGACCAGATTGACAGGCACCTGGCCTTCGACGATCAGCTTGTCGTCGCTCGGCACGATATCCATCATCTTGAAGCCCGGTGCGATCACGCCGCCCTTGGTGAAGATCGCCACGCCGACCACGGTGCCATCGACCGGCGCCTTGACCTGCACGTTCGACAAGTCGAAATCCTGGCTCGCCAGGCGATGCGAGAGCGCGTCGCCCTCCTTTTGCACGTCGGTCAGTTGCGAGCGCACTTCCTTCTGGTATTCCTGCTGGCGCTGCAGGCGGCGCAGCGACAGTTCACCGATCTGCCGCTGGGCGCGGCCGATGTTGCCGATGTTTTCAGAGATGGTGCCATTGACCTGGGCGTAGGTGCGCTCCAGATCCAGTACCCGGTTGCGGGCGATGTAGCCATCCTTGGCAAGGTCACGCAGGTCGACCAGCTGGTCCTTCAGGATTTTCTGCTGCTGCTTCTGGCTTTCGCCGGATTCCTTCAAGCCTTCGATCTGTGCTTTCAGACCGGCGATGTTTTCATCGACACCCGCCAATTCATTTTTCAACGCCGACTGGCGCGACGCGAACAACTGCTGCTGCATGCCGATGTTCTCGGCAACGCGCGGATCGGTCTTCACGCTTTCCAGCTCCTTCGGAAAGGCAATCGACTTCAAGCCATCGCGTTCGGCCAGAAGACGCGCTTCGGCGGCGCGCGCGGCAAAATACTGGACCCGCGAAATCTCGGCAGCGCTCTTGACCTGCACATCGTTCATCTTGACCAGGATCTGGCCTGCCTTGACCACGTCACCATCCTTGACCAGGATTTCCTCGACGGTGCCGCCGGTCTGGTGCTGGACTGCCTTGCGGTTGGTGGCCACCGCCACGGTGCCCTGCACCGGCACGCCCTTGTCAAGCGGCGCCAGCGTGGCCCACAGGATGAAGCCGCCGACACCCGCCAGCACGATCCACCAGCCCAGCTTGGTATGGCTGCTGGCATCGGTATTGACTTCGCTGAGCGCGACGTCGTGCGAGACGACATCGAAGGCCGGGTCTTTTCGTTGAATCAGTTTCATGCTTCACCTTCGGTTGCGGTGGCTTCGGCTGCCGCCTGCGCCTGCTGTTGCGCGATCAGCTGCGCTTGCTGTGCCTGTTGCTGTGCCTGCTGTGCCTGCTGCGCCTGCTGATTCAACGCATTCAAGACATCCTGGGTCGGGCCGAACATCTGGGCCACGCCGTCGCGCAGCAGCAGCAACTTGTTGGTGGTGCCGATGATGCTGGTGCGATGCGTGATCAGCACGATCGTCTTGCCGCGTGCGCGCAAGTCCTGCACCGCGATGACCAGCGCCTGTTCGCCGACGTCGTCCAGGTTCGAATTCGGTTCGTCCAGCACGATCAGCGAAGGGTCGCCGTACATTGCGCGCGCCAGTCCGAGGCGCTGCTTCTGCCCGCCCGACAAGCCGCCGCCGCCGTCGCCCAGCATGGTGTCGTAGCCCTTCGGAAAATGCAGGATCAGGTCATGCACGCCGGCGCGCTTGGCAGCCTCGATGACTTTTTCAGGATCGACGTCGCCGAAGCGGGCGATGTTTTCACTCACCGTGCCGCCGAACAGTTCGATGTCCTGCGGCAGGTAGCCGATGTGCGGACCGAGCTGATCCTTGTTCCAGGCGAAGATGTCCGCGCCATCCAGGCGCACCTTGCCGACGGCCGATGGCCATACGCCCACCAGCAAGCGTGCCAGCGTCGACTTGCCGGAACCGCTGGGGCCGATCACGCCCAGGACATCGCCCTGGTGAATCGCGAAACTCAAGCCCTTCAGGACTGCCACCGGCGAGCCCGGCGGCGCCGCGCTGACCGCCTCCACCGAAATTGCACCCAAGGGTTTGGGCAGTTCCATGCCGGCCTGGCGTGGCGGATTGTCGGTCAAGAGTTTGTTCAGGCGTTCGTAGGCGCTGCGGGTACTGGCCCACTGCTTCCAGACTCCGATCACCATCTGCACCGGCGACAGCGCCCGGCCCATCAGGATCGAGGCGGCGATCATCATGCCGGGCGTGATCTTGCCTTCGACCGCCAGCAAGGCGCCCAGGCCCAGCACCAGCGACTGCAGTGAAATCTGCACGAACTTCGTGACCGCGCCGACGATGCCGGCCTTCTCGCTGGCCTCGGCCTGCAGTTGCAGGAATTTGCCGTGCATCTTGAACCAGCGATGCATCAGGTTCGGCAGCATGCCCATCGATTCGATGACTTCGGCATTGCGCAGATTGTTGGTGGCCAGGTTGCTCGAGGCGATCGCCATCGTGTTGGCTTCCGACAGCGGCTTCTTCGAGACTTTTTCATTCACGAAGGCCAGGACCACCAGCACCGCCGTGCCGCCCAGCGCAAAGAACCCAAGGGTCGGCTCGAAGAAAAAGATCACGATCAGGTAGATCGG
>JAYUWF010000206.1:0-4921 GCA_043753685.1 Herminiimonas sp. | reverse complement strand
CGGGTGAAGGCGTTGTAGGCGAGCACCGCCGGTATCGCCACCGTCAGGCCGAGCGCGGTCATGATCAGCGCTTCGCCGACGGGGCCGGCCACCTTGTCGATCTGGACCGTACCGGCCAGCGAGACTGCGCTCAGCGCGTGATAGATGCCCCACACCGTGCCCAGCAGGCCGACGAAGGGTGCCGTCGCGCCGATCGATGCCAGCAAGGTCAGTCCGGATTCGAGGCGCGAGGACACGCGGTTGATCTCACGGCGCAAGGTGCGGGTGATCAGTTCGCCCGGGTCGCTGGCAGCATTCAGGGAGCCCGGCTGGCTGCCCAGCGTGGCCGCCTGCGCACTCTGGATCGCCAGGGGCGCGTATATCAGTTCGGCATCGGCGTGGGTCAGCAGGGCGATGGCGTCCGGCAGCGTCGGCGCTTGCCAGAATGCCTCCAGTGCGTTGGCGCTGCGGCGGATCCGCCAGGCGGTCCAGCTTTTCGAAAGGATGTACAGCCAGCTGGCCACCGACATCAGCAACAGCAGGATCGCCACCGCATGCGAGATGCCATCGGTCTGCGACCAGTACTGGGCAATTCCCGAAGTCGGCGTCATGGCTTCAATATAGGGCGGCGGCGCGCGCGCCGGTCTCAGCGCAGTCCAAGCACGTCCTGCATGTCGAACAGTCCAGTCGGCTTGTCGGCCAAGAAGCGCGCCGCACGCAGGGCGCCGTGGGCATAGGTCACCCGGCTGGAAGATTTATGGGTGATTTCGATGCGCTCGCCGATCCCTGCGAACAGGGCGGTATGGTCGCCGACGATATCGCCGCCACGGATGGCCGTGAAACCGATCGACGCCGGATCGCGCGCGCCGGTCACGCCATGCCGTGCGTACACGGCGACGTCCTCCAGCGCCTGGCCCTTGGCTGCGGCGATCACCTCGCCCATCATCAGCGCCGTGCCGGAGGGCGCATCGACCTTGTGCCGGTGATGCGCTTCGATGATCTCGATGTCGTAGCCTTCGGCAAAACTTTTTGCCGCCATCTCCAGCAGCTTCATCGTGACGTTGACACCGACGCTCATGTTGGGCGCGAAGACGATCGCCGTCTTTTGCGCGGCGGCGGCGATCGCTGCCTTGCCGGCGTCGTCGAAACCGGTGGTGCCGATGATCATCTTGATGCCGTGCTGCGCACAATACGACAGCAGCTTCAAGGTGCCTTCGGGCCGGGTGAAATCGATGACGAAGGCGGCGTCGGCCAGTGCGACGTCGAATTCGGAAGTAATCGCCACGCCGGCCGGCTGGCCGAGGAAAGCGCCGGCATCGACGCCGATGCAGGCAGCACCGGCCACATCGAGCGCACCGGTCAGGCGCGTATCGGCCGCCTGGCCAATTGCTTCGACCAGCATCTGGCCCATCCGGCCGGAAGCGCCGGCGACCGCGATCTTCAATGCATCCATGTTCTTATTTCGGGGCGGGCGCGGACGGCGCTGTTGCCGGCGGCGTCAACGCTGGCAGTTCCTTCGGTGCCGGCGCAGCGCCGGCGATGCGTGCCAGGTATTCTGTTTCGGTCGGCAGGTCGCCGCCTTCGAAACTGGCGACCCGGTTGTCCTTGAAGAACACCGTCACCCGGCTGCTGGTCAATTCGCCATTGCCGCGCTGCAGGCGAAAAATGTAATCCCAACGCTCGGCGTGGAATGCATCGATCAGCAAGGGCGTGCCGAGGGCGAAGCGTACCTGTTCCGGCGTCATGCCGACCTTGAGCTGGGTCAGCATTTCACTGGATACGAAATTGCCTTGCTGAACGGAGATGCTATACGGCGCCAGCCAGCCCAGCCAGCCGCGCAAGCCGGTTGGCGCGGTGGTTTGCGCACCCGTGCCGCTGGCGGTGGTGGTTTCCGGGGTGGTGCTGCGGCCAAGCGGAAATTTCGTCACGCAACCGCTCAACGTCAGTACGCCTAGCGCTGCCAGCAAAACCGCCTTGCGGCCGAGGGCCGGTCCGCGTTTGGATGCGGCCAGCGCCGTAAATCGTACCGAAAATCGTGAAAACAGCATTTGCATGGGGTGTCTCAATTGATTGAGTCGATTTGCGAAAACGCTATATGATAAAGCAGATATCCCGAACCCGATAAATAACATGACCAACAACCCGAATGACTTGAAAGCCAGCGGCCTGAAGGCAACCCTGCCGCGCTTGAAAATTCTCGACATTTTTCACAACAGCGCAGTGCGCCACCTGAGTGCCGAAGATGTCTACAAGGTGCTGTTGATGGAAAACATGGATGTCGGCCTGGCCACCGTCTACCGGGTGCTGACCCAGTTCGAGCAGGCTGGACTCTTGCATCGCAATCACTTCGAAACCGGCAAGGCAGTCTTCGAATTGAACGAAGGCTCGCACCACGATCATCTGGTCTGTCTGGACTGCGGCCGGGTCGAAGAATTTTACGATGAAGAAATCGAAAAGCGCCAGCACGCAGTAGCCAGCGAACGTGGCTTTAATATCGCCGAGCATGCGCTGGCGCTGTACGGGCACTGCACCAAGACCGAGTGCCCGCACCGGGCCCGCTGATCAGGCTACTGCGCGGCCCGGATTTGCGCCTCCGGTGCTCAGCGTACAGACGTACGCCTCCGCTCCTCGGCACAACTGCGAGCCGCTCGCTACGCCTGCAGAACTTAGCTAAATTCGCAGCTAAAACTACGGTGCAAATTTAACCCTGGCTCAGCGCATTCGACAAGAATTTCGCCGTCAGGTCGACGATTGGAATGACCCGCTCGTAAGCCATGCGGGTCGGGCCGATCACGCCCAGGGTGCCGACGATCTTGCCGTTGACTTCATACGGCGCGGTGACCACGCTCATCTGCTCCATCGGCACCAGATTCGATTCGCCGCCGATGAAGATCTGCACGCCGGTGGCCTTGCTTGAGAGATCGAGCAATTGCATCAGGCCGCTTTTTTGCTCGAACATGTCAAACAGTTTGCGCAGCGACGTCATGTTCGACGCCAGATCGGTCACGCTCAACAGATTGCGCTCGCCGGAGATCACCATGTCTTCGCTGTCGTCGTTCATGGCGTCGCTGCCGGCTTCGACGGCTGCCTGCATCAGGCGCGTCATGTCGTCGCGCAGTTGACGCAATTCACCTTGCAGGCGAATGCGCACATCGTCGAAACTCAGGCCACCATAATGCTGGTTGATGTAATTGGCCGCCTGGATCAGTTGCGATGGCGTGTAATCGGCTTCGGTCAACAGCAGCCGGTTCTGCACGTCGCCGCTCGGGCTAACGATCACCAACAGAATCCGTTTTTCGGACAACCGTAAAAAGTCGATCTGCTGGAATACCGATTCGCGGCGCGGCGTCAGGATCACGCCGGCGAATTGCGACAGCGACGACAGCAGGTGCGCCGCATTGTTGATGGTCTTTTGCGGGGTGCTGCTGTGCAGGGCGCGCTGCAGCCGGATTTCCAGCGCGGCTTCATCCTTGTGCTGCACCGTCAGGAGCGTATCGACGAACAGGCGATAGCCGCGCGGCGTGGGCACCCGCCCGGCCGAGGTATGCGGACTGGCGACGAAGCCCATCTCTTCCAGGTCCGACATGATGTTGCGGATCGTCGCCGGCGACAGGTCGAGGCCGGATATCTTCGATAGCGCGCGCGAGCCGACCGGCTGGCCGTCGGCGATGTAACGCTCGACCAGGGCCTTGAGCAGGGTTTGAGCACGGGGATCGAGTTGCATGGTGGATATTCTATCGATCGCAGGAACCGGACGCCAGCATTATGCGCGCGCTGAGTGGGCTGCCAGCCAGTCTTCCAGCTCCAGCAGGTTGGTGCACACGGCGTCCGGTCGCACCGTGGCAGGCAAGGTGCGGCCGAAGCGGTTGATCCATACCGCGCGCATGCCGGCGTTTTGCGAGGCTTCCACATCGAGCTGCAGGTCGTCGCCGACATACACTGCCTGGGCCGGCGCGACGCCGAGTGCCGCGCAGGCAGCGTGAAAGATCGCCGGATCGGGTTTAGCGCTGCCGAAGGTGTGCGCCGCCAGCGAGGTGTGGAAATGCGCCGCCAGGCCGATCGCCTTCAGGTCGGCGAAGCCATTGGAAATCGAGCCGAGGCGCCGCGCGCGCCCGATCCGCGTCAGGCCCGGCACCACGTCGTCGAACAGTGTCACTGCGTTGCGGGCGTGGGCAAAGACTGCCATCGCATGATCGACCATGCCGGCATCCGCATCGCTGGCAATGAACGCTTCGGTCAGGCCGGCATGGCGCAGCGCATACAGGTCGATCTGGTAATTCGGGTTTTCTGCCAGCATTTCCATGCGGCGCTCGCGCAGGCTCTCGATCGACCATTGCTCAGCGACTGCCGGCACATGCTGCAGCAACCAGTCGTGCAGGGTCTGCTCGGCATGCCGGATCACCGGCACGATCGGCCACAACGTGTCGTCGAGGTCGAACAGTACTGCCTGGATCGGTGCGTCGGCGCGCAATGCGGTGGTGTCAGAAGTCAAGTTTATTCCCTGGGTTGCGGCACCGCTCACTGCTGCGCCACGACAAATTATGGTCTAATCTGCGGCATGTTGCCCGCCTCTTCAAGTCCGTCTTCCAGTCCGGCCATGCCGGTCGTCATGCGGCCGTACGCCACCGTGGCGCTGGTCGGCCGCTCGCCGGCGTCGGGGATTGCCGCCTCGCTGAGCGAGGTGGCGGCGTTCCTGATCGGTACTGGCCGCGACGTGCTGGTCGAAACCGACACTGCCCTGCACTTGCACCTGCCGCAGACCAGACCGGCCAGCCTGGCCCAGATCGGTCAGCAGGCCGATGTCGCGATCGTGCTCGGCGGCGACGGCACCATGCTGGGCGTGGCGCGCCAATTGGCCGCGCACAACGTACCGATGATCGGCATCAACCAGGGCCGGCTCGGTTTCATGACCGACATTCCGGTCGAACGCATGATCGCGGTG
>JAYUWF010000205.1:0-1537 GCA_043753685.1 Herminiimonas sp. | reverse complement strand
TGATCTGGTCCTGGGCCACCACGACATCGATATCGTAATGGCGCGCCAGCTCGGGCAGCAATTCGGCACTGTAGTCTGCGATGCCGGACTGGGCTGGTGGCAACGGGGAAAAAAATGCCAGCCGTGGTTTGACCGTTTGCCGTGCGAGCGCGACCGGCACCAGCGTTTGCTGCTGTCGACGCGCATGGACGTCTTCGAAAGCGGCCAGTGCCGTCTTGGCGCTGGCTTCCCACGAAAACAGCGTCGCCTGCTGCAGGCCATGCGCCTGCAGGCTGGCACGAAAATCATCGCGGGTCAGCGCCTGGTGCATCTTGTCACGGATGGCGTCGATATCGTTCGGATCGAACAGCGCATCGGCCCGGCCGATCACCTCCGGAATGCTGCTGGTATCGGATCCGATCGTGGCGGCGCCGCAAGCCATCGCTTCGAGCGCAGGCAAGCCGAAGCCTTCCTGCAGAGATGGAAAGACGAACAGCGTCGTGGTGTTGTAAAGCTCGACCAGATCGGCATCCGGCACGAAACCGGTCAGCACCAGTTCGTCGTCGGCCAGACCGCGCTGGCGCGCCAGGGCTTCCAGCCGGGTGCGGTCGATTGTTTGCACGTTGCAGACGATCGCCAGTTGGTACTGCTTGCGCAATGCTTCGGGCAGGCGTGCAAAGGCGTCGATCAGTCCTTCGATGTTCTTGCGGTAGTCGATACCGCCGGTGTACATCACGAACGGGCGTTTCAGGCGGTAGCGGCTTGCCAGCGCATCACGCTGGTCGGTGGTCAATGTCTGGCGATGAAAAATCGGATCGATCGCCGACGATATGTTGACGATTTTTTGTTCGGGCAAGTGCAGGGCGGACAGTGCCTCGCGTCGGGTGTGGCCCGAAATCGCCAGCAGCAACTCACTGTTTTTCAGGGATTGCAGTTTGCGGAAGTACCAGTTGGTGACGGCCGGCGAAGTCAGATACGTTTCCTTGCGCAGCAGCGGTATCAGGTCGTACAGCGTGACCGCGGTATCGAAACCGCTCGCGGGCGTGAAGGCGCCGACGGAGACGACCGCGTCTTCGCCCAGACCCTCAAACAAGCTGCTGACATGAACGATGTCCGGAGCAAGTTGCGCCAGGTAGGCTTCCCGAATCCGTTCGGCGGCACGGACCCGCCAGGCGTTGGCTGGATTGCAGCCATCTACGGATACCGGCACATCGAAGGCAGAGATCCGCTCGGGTGCGATCAAGCCGTCGAAGGCCAGCGCCAGTTGCTCGAACGAGCCGGGAAATTGCCGGTTCAGCACGATCCGAATATCATGTTCGCCGCCGTGGCGGGCAATGGCCTGGGCAAGCGAAAGGGAATAACGGCCGATGCCGCGATGCCGGCTCGATGCCTGGCAGGCCTGCAGGTCAAGAACGATGCGCATGGGATTCGGGGATGTTCGAAGGCGAAGCCGCCGAATCCGGCACACCGGCTGCCAGTCGTGGGCTCGGTGGCGTGTGCTGAACGATCGCCTGATGCAAACGCAGCGCAGCCATGTGCACCGTGGCCGGCGTGGTCG
>JAYUWF010000204.1:0-15016 GCA_043753685.1 Herminiimonas sp. | reverse complement strand
CCGGCTGCGCAGCGCGCGCGGCATCCATCGCCTTCTCGAGCGTCGCCGCCGTGCCAAGCCCGACCGTCGCCTGCACGTCACCGTCCGACGGTTCTGGTGAAGGCAAAGCGCGCCATCAGCGCCTTGAGGTCGCGGCGCGCCTGCAGCGCTTCACCGTCAGGCAGCCAAGCCATGGCCAGCAGCGACCAGGGCAGCTCGGCCTTTAAAATTTTGACAGCGGCGTGCTTGAGTTCTGGCTGTTTGGAGCTGGGGCAATAAGCCGACGTGGTGAGCGCATTCACGCCGGCCAGCGGCTCGCCGCTGCTGGACAGCCCGCTCAAATACTCTTCGCCCCAGTGCATGGCGATGAACGCCTGGCTCAGGCCCACTTCGGGCGACGCCATCACCGGCACCACAATGGCGCCGCGTCTGGACGTGACCACCACCAGGTCGCCGTCTTTCAGCAGGCGGCGCGCCATGTCCTGGCCGTGCATCTGCACCGAGGGCTCGGCCACATGGCCAAACAAGCGGCCCAGCGTGCCGGTGCGGCTCATGCCGTGCCATTGGTCGCGCAGGCGGCCGGTGTTCAGCGCAAACGGGAATCGTGCGTCGCGCGGTTCGGCAACGGGTTTGTAGGTCGCGGCAGAAAAGCGCGCGCGGCCGTTGGCGGTGGGAAAAACGCCGTCGACATACAACCTTTCCTGGCCTTGGCTTGCGCCCTGCGGATAGGGCCAACACTGCGCGCCGGTTTCGAGCTTCGCCCAGCTCAGCCCGGTGATGTCCAGGTCGCGCCCGCGCGTGCTTGCACGGTGTTCGTCCCAGATGGACTCGACATCGGCATACGGAAACAAGGTCGGCGCTTCGGGCCGCAGGCGCTGCTCCACGCGCTGCGCGAAGTCGCAGGCGATAGCCCAGTCGGCCCGCGCCTGGCCCGGCGCCGGCACCGCCGCTCGCACGCGACTGATGCGCCGCTCGCTGTTGGTGACGGTGCCTTCCTTCTCGCCCCAGCTGCTGGCCGGCAGCAGCAAGTGCGCGTGGCGCGCAGTGGCCGTGCCAGCGAAGGCTTCCTGCAGCACGACGAATTCGGCGCGCTCCAAAGCGCGCTTGACGGTGGCCTGGTCGGGCAGGCTCTGCGCGGGGTTGGTGCAAACTATCCACAGCGCCTTGATCTCGCCATCGGCCGCAGCCTGGAACATCTCGACGGCTGTCTTGCCCGGTTTCGACGGCACGTCTGGCAGGCCCCACAAACGAGCTACCTCGGCGCGATGTACCGCGTTGCCCAGGTCGCGGTGCGCCGACAGCAGATTGGCCATGCCGCCCACTTCACGCCCGCCCATGGCGTTCGGCTGGCCGGTCAGTGAAAACGGCCCGGCACCCGGCTTGCCGATCTGACCGGTGGCCAGGTGCAGGTTGATCAACGCGGCGTTCTTGTGCGTGCCACTGCTGCTCTGGTTCAGACCCTGGCAGTACAGCGACAGCGTGGCCGCCGACTCACCCCACCAGCGCGCAGCCTGCACGATGGCGTCCTCCTTCAGCCCGGTGATGCGCGCCGTCACGGCCGGCGTGCAGTCGCGCACGATGGCTTTCAGCGCTTCGAAACCTTCGGTGTGCGCGGCGATGTAGCGCGCGTCGACGTGACCGTCCCACAGCAGCAGATGCAGCAGGCCGTTGAACAGCGCCACGTCGGTTCCCGGCAGCAGCGCCAGGTGCAGATCAGCCTGCTCGGCGGTTTCGGTGCGGCGCGGGTCGACCACAACAACCTTCATCAAAGGGTTGGCCTTGCGCGCGTCCTCGATGCGCCGGTACAGCACCGGGTGGGCCCAGGCCGCGTTGCTGCCGGCGATGAACAGCAACTGCGCGTGATTGACATCGTCGTAGCAGGCCGGCGGTGCGTCGGCACCCAGCGTCAGCTTGTAGCCCGCCACCGCGCTGCTCATGCACAAGCGCGAATTGGTGTCGACGTTGTTGGTGCCGAACAGGCCCTTGGCCAGCTTGTTGAAGACGTAGTAATCCTCGGTCAGCAACTGGCCCGAGATATAGAAACCCAGCGCATCGGGGCCGTGTTCCAGGGCGATGGCGCTGAAGCGGTCGGCGGCGGTGTCCAACGCAGTGTTCCAGCTGACTTCCTGCCCGTGCAGCACGGGCTCACGCAGCCGCTGATGCAGCGTGATCGGCGCGCTGGCGGTCAGGTGCAGCGTCTGGCCCTTGATACACAGGCGGCCGAAGTTCGCCGGGTGATCGGGGTCACCGCGTATGCCGGTGATCTGCTTGCCCTCGCTTTCGATGACCACACCACAGCCGACGCCGCAGTAGGGGCAGGTCGACCGCGTTTCCTTCACGCGGCAGCCGTGTCGCCGTGCGGCGCGCGAGTGGCCAGTTCGTCGGCGTCCAGGTATACCTCGCAGCCGTCGACCTGGATGCTGAAGCGCGCGGTACAACCTTCGTCGGGCGAGCGGGCTACACCCGTCGCCAGGTCGATGGTCCAGTTGTGCAGCGGGCAGGCCACGCTGCCGCCGAAGACGATGCCCTGGCTCAGCGGGCCGCCCTTGTGCGGGCAGCGGTCGAGCAACGCGAAGACCTTGTCTTCGGCATTGCGGAACACAGCCACCGCGTGGCCGTTGGCGCGCGCCACGCGGCGCGAGCCCAGCACCGGGATGTCGTCAACCTTGCAAATGAATTGCCAGTTCGCCATCAGGCCGCTCCGATCGCAAACACCGGGCTGAATTGCCGCGTGTCCACGCGCGCCTTGTCGAATTGGAACCACGGGTCGGGTTCGCCATCCAGGCTGAACTGCAATTTTGCCCACAGCGCTTGGCGACCTGCGTGGTCATCGAGGATCTTTTTCTTGACGTAATCCAAACCCACGCGGTTGACGTAATGCACCGTGCGTTCCAGGTACCAGCCTTCCTCGCGGTACAGCTGGCAGAAGGCGCCGGTGTATTCCAGCACTTCCTCGGCCGTTTTCAGCTTGGTGAAGAAGTGTGCCACCTCGGTCTTGATGCCCCCGTTGCCGGCCACGTACATCTCCCAGCCGCTGTCCACGCCGATGATGCCCACGTCCTTGATGCCGGCCTCGGCGCAGTTGCGGGGGCAGCCGCTGACGGCGAACTTCACCTTGTGCGGTGCGTACATGCGCCACATCGCGCGCTCCAGGTCCTTGCCCATCTGCGTGCTGTCCTGCGTGCCGAAACGGCACCACTCCGACCCCACGCAGGTCTTCACCGTGCGCAGCGCCTTGGCATAGGCGTGGCCGCTGGGCATGCCGATGTCCTGCCACACTGCCTGCAGATCTTCCTTCTTCACGCCCAGCAGGTCGATGCGCTGACCGCCGGTGACCTTCACTGTGGGAATTTTGTATTTGTCCACGGCGTCCGCAATACGCCGCAATTCGCTGGACGTGGTTTCGCCGCCCCACATGCGGGGAATGACGGAGTAGGTGCCGTCTTTCTGGATGTTGGCGTGGCTGCGCTCATTGATGTAGCGGCTTTGCGGGTCGTCCACCGCCTCTTTCGGCCAACTGCTGATCAGGTAGTAATTGACGGCCGGGCGGCAACTGCTGCAGCCGTTCGGCGTGCGCCAGCCCTGGTGGCGGTAGACACTGTCGATCGTCAGAAGGTGCTCTTGGAGGATGGCCTGCCGCACGTCTTCGTGGCTGGCGTCGGTGCAGCCGCACATGGCCTTTTTCGTCGGCACTTTCGAGTAGTCACCACCGGCCGTGAACATCAGCAGCTGCTCGACGAGGCCGGTGCAGGAACCGCAGCTGGCGCTGGCCTTGGTGTGCTTGCGCACCTCGTCCAGCGTGAACAGGCCCTTGTCCTTGATGGCCTTGCAGATGCTGCCTTTGGTCACTCCATTGCAGCCGCAGACTTCGTCACTGGCGGCCATCGCTGCGGCCTTGCTGTGGCCCTGGTGGCCGACGTCGCCGATGTTGCTTTCGCCGAACATCAGCTTGTCGCGGATGTCGTTGATCCTGCGGCCCTCGCGCAGCAGCTTGAAGTACCAGCTGCCATCGACCGTGTCGCCGTACAGGCAGGCGCCGATCAACCTGTCGTCCCGGATCACCAGTTTCTTGTAGACGCCCGCGTAGGGATCGGACAACACGATTTCCTCGGTGCCTTCGCCACCCGTGAAGTCGCCGGCGCTGAACAGGTCGATGCCCGTTACTTTCAGCTTGGTGCTGGTCAAGCTGCCGGTGTAGCGGCCGATGCCGAACTGCGCCAGGTGCGTCGCACAGACCTTGCCTTGTTCGAACAGCGGCGCCACCAGGCCGTAGGCAGTACCGCGATGGTTGACGCATTCGCCGACCGCATAGATGCGCGGGTCATAGGTCTGCATGGTGTCGTTGACGACGATGCCGCGGTTGCAGTACAAACCCGTTGCTTCGGCCAACGTGGTGTTGGGGCGGATGCCGACCGCCATGACCACCAATTCCGCTGGCAATTCGCTGCCGTCGGTAAACCGGATTGCCTTGACCTTGCCCTCCGCATCGCCGACGATTTCCTGCGTATTCTTGGCCAGCAAAAATTTCAGGCCACGGTCTTCCAATGACTTCTGCAGCATCTTGCCGGCCACCGGATCGAGCTGGCGCTCCATCAGCCAGGTCGGCAGATGCACCACCGTCACATCCATGCCACGCAATTTCAGGCCGTTGGCCGCTTCCAGCCCGAGCAAGCCGCCACCGATGACGATCGCGTGCTTGTGCACGGCGGCCGCATCGATCATGTCGTTGGTGTCCTTGATGTCGCGGTACGAAATCACACCCTGCAGATCCTTGCCGGGCACCGGCAACATGAAAGGGTTGGAGCCGGTGGCCAGCAGCAGGCGGTCATATTCCGCCTCGGTGCCGTCGTCGGCGATGACGCGGCGCTTGACGCGGTCGATGCTGGTGATTTTCTTGCCGAGATGGAGAGTGATGCCGTTTTCCGCATACCAGTCGACGTCATTCAACATGATGTCGCTGATGGTCTGTTCGCCGGCCAGTACCGGCGAGAGCAGGATCCGGTTGTAGTTCGCATACGGCTCGGCGCCGAAGACCGTGATGTCGTAAATGTCGGGCGCGAGCTTGCGCAGTTCTTCCAGGGTTCGTACGCCTGCCATGCCGTTGCCGACCATGACCAGTTTTAGCTTTTTCATCCGATGCACCTTCCTTGAGCCGGTCCAGCGTGCCGCTTCTCCCTCTCATGAGCAAGAGCAATGCCAGTTCTCCGCACCACGTGTGCGCAAGGTATTTTTTGCGACTGCACCATTGGTCATCAAAAATCGCCAGATCTCGGTGCGCTTTCGCATGATTCCTGCCACTCACTGGTGCAGTGCACAAAAGACATCGGTACAAAAACTGCTGCCGGTTAGCCCGGGTGATTCCCGTTTTCATCAGTCCGCAGGTGGCAGGCGCCTGGCGGCCGGTGTTGTTCACATAAATGAATTGATCATGCAAAAAAGTCACTATGATGATCAAAACGACGCCTTGAACGCACTACCCCAGTCAATCCCGAACTGCGACGCGGCCTGAGCGGCCGTACAACGCACCACACGTCACGATAAAAAAACAGGGAGGAAACCATGAGCATCCAGGAATTCGATTACATCGTCGTCGGCGGTGGTTCGGCGGGCTGTGTGGTGGCGGCGCGCTTGAGCGAGGACAAGCGTGTCACGGTATGCCTGCTGGAAGCCGGCGGTACCGACAGCAGCGTCTTGATTCATGTGCCGGCTGCGGTCGTCGCGATGGTGCCTACAAAAATCAACAACTACGCTTATCAGACCGTGCCGCAACCCGGACTCAACGGCCGCCGCGGCTACCAGCCGCGCGGCAAGACACTGGGCGGCAGCAGTTCGATCAATGCGATGCTCTACGTGCGCGGCAACCGCTGGGACTACGACCACTGGGCGTCGCTGGGCAATGCCGGCTGGGCCTACGACGAGGTACTGCCGTTTTTCAAGCGCGCAGAGCGCAACGAGGTCACTGGCGCCAATGCCTACCACGGTGCGGATGGCCCACTGAACGTTACCTTGCCGCGGCATGCCAGTCCCATCAACCGGATGTTCATCGATGCGGCTGCCATGAACGGCATCGCGCCGGCGGCCGATTACAACGGGGCAGATCAGGCCGGCGCCTTCATGTACCAGGTCACGCAAAAGGATGGCGAGCGTTGCAGCGCAGCCAAAGGCTACCTGACGCCCAACCGCTCGCGACCGAACCTGACGATACTGACCAAGGCAGTCGCCGCGCGCATCCTGCTGCAGGAAAAACGTGCGGTCGGTGTTGCCTATTACCAGGACAACGCGCTCAAGGAAATCAAGGCGCGCCGTGAAGTGATCGTGGCGTCTGGCGCTTTCGGCTCGCCGCAATTATTGATGCTCTCCGGCATAGGGCCGGCAGCACGGTTGCAACGTATCGGCATTCCCGTCACCCACGATCTCCCGGGCGTCGGACAGAACCTGCAGGACCATATCGATTATGTGCAGCTCTGGCGGACTACCGGCAAATCCGAGACCATCGGCATCTCACTCGGCGCGACCGCGAACATCATCCGTTCGATCTTCGAATGGCGCAAGCATCGCAGCGGCTTGCTGACCAGTCCTTATGCAGAAGCCGGCGCATTCCTGTCTTCCGGCCCGGACGTCGAGGTACCCGACCTGCAACTGGTGTTCGTGCTGGCGATCGCTGACGACCATGCGCGCAAGCTGCATCTGGGCCACGGCATATCCTGTCATGTCGATGTATTGCGGCCTCACAGCCGCGGCACCGTCAGCCTCGACAGCAAGGATGCGCGTGAAGCGCCGGTCATCGATCCGAAATTTTTCAGCGACGAGCGCGATCTCGCATTATTGGTCAAGGGCGCCCGGATACAGCAACGGATCATCGAATCGAGTCCCTTCGATGCAATCCGCGGCAAGATGCTGTACCCGACCAGTGCGGACGATCCCGCCGGTCTTGCCACCGACATCCGCAACCGCGCCGATACCCAGTACCACCCGGTCGGCACCTGCAAGATGGGGCCGCGCGCCGATGCGCAGGCGGTGGTCGATGCGCGTTTGCGCGTGCATGGCATCGACGGGCTGCGGGTGATCGACGCCTCCATCATGCCGACCATCATTGGCGGCAACACCAATGCGCCGACCATCATGATCGCTGAAAAAGGCGCCGCGATGCTGCAGGCCGATGCGCGTCAGACGATGCCTGCCGAAGCAGTTTCGGCTTGAAGCGATCGACGGAATTCCTGCATGCGCGCAACGCATGCAAGTACAGCACGACGTGTTGGATCAGGCGGCTTCCCGGCTGACCGGTCGGGACTGCCGGTGATACAGGAATTCCAGCACCGAGGTGCGGTACTCGGTATAGAGCGCGTCATGCGCCAGCGCCACCCGCTCGCGCGGCCGCTCCAGGCGCACCTGCAGGATCTCGCCGATGGTCGCCGACGGACCATTGGTCATCATGACGATCCGGTCCGACAGCAGCACCGCTTCGTCGACATCGTGGGTGACCATCACGACCGTCGATTGGGTCTGCGCGACGATCTTCAGGAGTTCGTCCTGCAGGTGGGCGCGCGTGAGGGCATCGAGCGCACCGAACGGCTCGTCGAGCAGCAGGACCTTCGGCTCCATCGACAGGGCGCGCGCAATCCCGACCCGCTGTTTCATGCCGCCGGAGATTTCATGCGGACGCTTGTGCTCGGCATGCGTCAGCCCAACCAGCGCCAGCGCCGCGCTGGTACGCTCGTTCAACGATGCCTTCGATTCGGTCGCCGCGAACACGCGCTCGACGGCGAGATAGACGTTTTCATGGCAGGTCAGCCACGGTAGCAGTGAGTGGTTCTGGAACACCACGCCACGTTCCGGCGATGGCCCGGCGATTTCCCGATTGGCGCACAGCAGCGTGCCGCCGGTGGCAATGGTCAAACCCGCGATCAGATTGAGCAAGGTGGACTTGCCGCAACCGGAATGGCCGATCAGGGTGACGAATTCACCCTTCTTGACCGACAGATTGATGTCGTTGAGCGCCTGGAAAGTGCCCTTCTTGGTCGGGAACGACATCTCCGCGTGCTGGATGTCGATGAACTTGCTGTTGGCTGGCTGTTCCATGAGGATCGATCCTGGTTGGGCATTCGGTCGGTGCTTGAGTGGTACGAACGATGCGTCGGTTCAGCTCTTTACCTCTTCGTAGGTAAAGGCACGAGCGATGGCCACCAGCGCTTGTTCCAGCAGCAGGCCGACGACACCGATGACGACGATGGCGATGATGATGTGCGGGACGTTCAGGTTGTTCCACTCGTCCCAGACCCAGAAACCGATACCGACGCCGCCGGTCAGCATTTCGGCGGCGACGATGACCAGCCAGGCGGTGCCGATGGCCAACCGCACACCGGTCAGCATGTAGGGCAGCACCGATGGGAACAGGATCTTGGTGATGATCTTCCACTCCGACAGGTTGAGCACCCGCGCCACGTTCATGTAATCCTGCGGCACGCGCTGCACGCCGACGGCGGTATTGATGATCATCGGCCAGATCGAGCAAATGAAGATGGCCCAGATCGCCGCCGGATTGGCCGCCTTGAAGACCAGGAGGCCGATCGGCAGCCAGGCCAGCGGCGAGACCGGCTTCAGCAGGCTGATGATCGGATTGAACATGCCGGACATGAACTTGAAGCGGCCGATCATGAAGCCGAGCGGAATGCCGACTGCGGCGGCCAGGCCGAAGCCGACCGCGATGCGCTTCAACGAGGCGTAGATATTCCAGCCGATGCCCTGGTCGTTCGGCCCCTTCTGGTAGAACGGATCCGAAAACACCTTGATGGCTTCGATCAGCGTGACCATCGGCGAGGGAAAATTCGCATTCTTGGCGGCGACGATTTCCCAGATCAGGATCAGGAATGCCAGGCCCGCCAGCGGCGGCACGATCGCCATGACCACCGGACGCCATGGTGACTTGATGCCGGAACGTGGCGGAAGATCGGCGCCGACCGCCAGGCGTCGTTTTGCTTCGCTCGGTGCGATCTCGAGCGGCTCGACCACCGACGACGCACCGCTGCCGATTGCGCCGACGCGCGACATTTCCGTGGTCGGCATTGGCATGTCCATTGGCGTACTCATTGGCGTACTCACTGCCGTCGTCACCGGGTCGACAATCGGTTTGTCTGCCGGATGCATTCCGTTGTTCAGCACTGCGCTCATGGTTGACTCCCGTGACACATCATCAGGCTTTGATCTTGAAGGATTCTGCATAGGCTTTCGGATTCTTGCCGTCCCAGACCACGCCATCGAACAGTTTGCTGGAGCGCATCGGATCCTTCGGCACGCTTGCCTTGATCATGGTGGCGGCGTCCTTGTAGATGGCGATCTGGTTGATGGCCTTTGCCGTGCCGAGGTAATCGACTTCGCCCTTGAGCAAGCCCCAGCGTTTTTGCTGTGTCAGGAACCACATGCCGTCGGACAGGTACGGGAAGCTGACGGCACCGTCGCTGTAGAACTTCATGTAGTTCGGATCGTCCCAGGTCTTGCCGAGGCCATTCTGGTAGCGGCCGAGGATGCGCTGGTTGATCACATCCACCGACGTGTTCACATACGACTTGTCGGCGATGGTTTCAGCCATCTTGGTCTTGTTCGACAGCGAGGCATCGATCCAGCGGCCGGCCTCCAGCACTGCCGCGGTCAGGGCGCGCGCCGTGTTCGGATATTTGGCGACCCATTCGGCGGTCGTGCCGAGCACTTTTTCCGGATGATCGCGCCAGATGTCCTGTGTGGTGACGGCAGTGATGCCGATGCCGTCGGCAATGGCGCGATGGCCCCACGGTTCACCGACGCAGTAACCGTCCATGTTCCCGACCCGCATGTTGGCCACCATCTGCGGCGGCGGCACGGTGATCACCTTGGCGTCTTTCAGCGGATTGATGCCGTAGTTCGCCAGCCAGTAATACAACCACATGGCGTGGGTACCGGTCGGAAAGGTCTGCGCGAAGATATATTCGCGCTTGTCGGAAGCCATCAGCTTGGCCAGTCCGGGGCCGTCGAAGGCACCCTTGTCGGCGAGTTTTTTCGACAGCGTGATGGCCTGGCCGTTGTTATTGATGGTCATGAGCATCGCCATGTCCTTCTTGGCGCCGCCGGCGCCCAGGTGCACGCCGTAGATGAGGCCGTACAGGACATGGGCGGCGTCGATCTCGCCGTTGACCAGCTTGTCGCGCACGCTGGCCCAGGACGATTCTTTCGATGGCACGATCTTGATGCCGTATTTCTTGTCGAAGCCGAGCACCGACGCCATGACGACCGAGGCGCAATCGGTCAACGGAATGAAGCCGACCTTGACCTCTTCCTTTTCCGGCTTGTCAGAACCGGCGGCCCAGACGCCCTGGGTGGCCAGGCTGCCGAAGGCCCCAACGCCAACCGCGGCGGCGGCCATCAGGGTGGTGCGGCGAACGATATCGACGGGGGAAGTCTGGGAATTTTTGCTGGTCATGGAAGCCTCGGCTTGCGATTCGAACGACGAATCATCGAAAAAGGGAAATCTGCTGCCTTCCCCGTTTGCAATTGACGTGCCAGCGTTGAAACGGGCATCGGCCGTGCCCGGTACCGTGGAATCACCCGGAATGCCTGAATCCGCCCGGAACGGCGCCCCGGAATTGTGCGGCGCACCAGAACGGCCCGGACGACCATGATTGCATGCGGTCAGAGCATCAACGCGGCGACGCCGTACGGCTTCCATTACAATTGCGCCTGGTCGCACCCGCCGCCACCGCTCGCTCCTTTCACATCGTTATTTCATGATCATCCTAGGCGTCGAATCCTCTTGCGACGAAACCGGCATTGCGTTGTACGACACGCAACTCGGTTTGCGGGCGCATGCGCTGCATTCCCAGGTCGCCATGCACGAGGCGTATGGCGGCGTGGTGCCGGAACTGGCCTCGCGCGATCACATCCGGCGCGCCATTCCGTTGCTGGAGCAGGTGTTTGCCGAAGCCGGTCTGGAGCCGAATGCCGTCGATGCGATCGCCTACACGCAGGGACCGGGCCTGGCCGGTGCGCTGCTGGTCGGCGCCTCGGTGGCCTGCGGCCTGGCGCTGGCGCTGGACAAGCCGGTGCTCGGGATCCACCACCTGGAAGGCCATCTGTTGTCGCCGCTCTTGGCACCGAGCCCGCCGGCATTCCCATTCATTGCCTTGCTGGTGTCGGGCGGTCATACCCAGTTGATGCGGGTCGACGGCGTAGGCCGGTACACGCTGCTGGGCGAGACCGTCGACGACGCCGCCGGCGAAGCCTTCGACAAGTCGGCCAAGTTGCTCGGACTGGGATATCCGGGCGGACCGGCGATCTCGCGCCTGGCCGAGTTTGGCAATCCGCTGGCATACCAATTGCCACGTCCGATGCTGCATTCCAAGAATCTCGATTTCAGTTTTTCGGGGTTGAAGACTGCCGTGCTGACCGTGGTGAAAAAAAACACCAGCAATCTTTGCGAGCAAGACAAGGCCGACATCGCGCGCGGCTTCGTGGATGCCGTGGTCGACGTGCTGGTCGCAAAATGCGTGACCGCCCTGAAGCAGACCGGATTGAAACGGCTGGTGATAGCTGGCGGCGTCGGCGCCAACCTGCAATTGCGCGCCGGACTGGATGCGGCGGCAAGGAAGCGGCGTTTTGGGGTGTTCTATCCGGCGCTGGAATTCTGCACCGACAATGGCGCGATGATCGCATTTGCCGGCGCCATGCGGTTGCAGGTGCAACCCGATGCCGCGACCCGCGACTACGCCTTCACGGTTCGGCCACGCTGGCCGCTGGATGAACTGCGGGGTTGACCGGCCGCGGCGGGCAGCCAGGCTTATCAGCCATGGTTATTGGCCCTGGTTTTCAGCCAAGGTTTTCAGCCCTGGTTTTCAGCCACGTTCGTCAGGCTTTTTTCTTGCCGCCGATGCGGCCTTCCCGGCCGGCCATCAGATTGCCGATGTTTTTTGCATGGCGCCACAGCAGCAGGCAACTCATGACAGCCACCGCCGCCAGCATGGCATCGACGCCGAACAACAAACCGTAATAGAACGGCGCGAAGATGCTGGCCACCAGCGCCGCCAGCGATGAATAACGAAACGCATAGGCCACCACCAGCCACGTTACCAGCGTTGCCAATCCCAGCCAGCCGTTGATCGCCAGCAGGATGCCGAGTGCGGTCGCCACACCCTTGCCACCGACGAAGCGGAAGAACACCGGCCACAGATGGCCGAGGAATACCGCAATCGCTACCAGCGCCAATCCGGTCTCGCCCACGCCGTACTGCACCGCGTAACGTTGCGCCAGCCAGAGCGCCAGCCAGCCCTTGAAGCCATCTCCCAGCAAGGTCAGCACGGCGGCTACCTTGTTGCCGCTTCTTAGAACATTGGTGGCGCCGGGATTTTTCGAGCCGTAAGTGCGCGGGTCCGACAGGCCGAAGGCATGACTGACCACGACGGCAAAGGAAATCGAGCCGATCAGGTAGGCGGCGAATACGAATAAGACTGTGTTCATGCATGTCCTTGAAAACCGTGTCGGTTGCCGCCAGCCGGTTGGTGCAGATCACGCCGTATTGGCCAGGGCACATTCCACCAACGTCACCGGTAACAGCGCGCCCAGCACGTGCGGCGTGATGCCGATCAGATAACCGCGCCGTCCACCATTGATGTAGATTTTTTCCAGGTCGAGAATACTGCGCTCGACATAGACTGGCATTGGCTTGCGCACACCGAACGGCGAAGTGCCCCCGACCAGGTACCCGGAGTGGCGGCTGGCAACGTCGGGCGTGCAAGGTACCACGCTCTTGCAACCGATCTGGCGCGCCAGGTTCTTGGTCGAGACCTTGCGGTCGCCGTGCATCAGGACGATCAGCGGACGGGCTGCCTCGTCCTGCATGACCAGGGTCTTGACCACATGGTGCTCCGGCACGCCTAGTTCGCGCGCCGAGACGGCGGTGCCGCCATGCGCTTCGTACGGATAAGGATGCTCTGAAAACTGCACTGCTTCCCGGCGCAGCATGTGCGTGGCGGGCGTCTCGGATACATGCTTTGCCATGCGTGATAGGCTAACTTGAAAATTGGAGCACATTATGCAACAGGAACTGCGCTTTGCGACCTTCAATGTCTTGAATCTGGCGCCGCCCGGGGCGCGCTTCTACATCGACCAGGACCCCTACACCCAGGCGCACTACGATGCAAAGGTCCAATGGCTGGCGCAGCAGCTCGACAGCCTGGATGCCGACGTCATCGGTTTCCAGGAAATCTTCTCTCAAGCGGCCTTGAAGGAGGTACTGTCGAAAACCCGCAAGTACCAGACCGCTCATCATGTCGGCACCGATCCGGAGGCGCTGCCGGACTTCGAAACCAGCGTCCAGGCCGGCACCCTGACACCGAGCGTGGCGCTGGTGTCGCGCTTGCCGCTGGCCGGCGTCGCGACCCATTACACGCGACTGCCGCACGGCCTGTCGGTCACCCTGCCCGGCATCGATCCGTCGGTGGCCAGTTTTACCCGCCCGATCCTGCATGTCCAGGTGCAGACAGAAGAGCCGAGTCTGACCGGACGCACCAATGCGCGGCGGCACCTGATCGACGTTTTCGTCTGTCATCTGAAATCCAAGCGCCCCGATTATCGCGGCGGCCTGGCCGGATCCGAACACGATTCCTATCAGCTCGGCATGGCGATGCTGCGCTCCTCGATCCGGCGCGGCACCGAAGCCCTGGGTTTGCGTTACCTGGTGTCGGATCAGCTGCGCCGCCAGCGCTTGCCGCTGGTGGTGCTGGGTGACTTCAACGATGTGGCTGCATCGACCACCATCCAGGTGGTCACCGGTGCGGCATCCGAACGGCGCTCCCTGCGCGAGGGGCCGACCGACCGGTTGTTCGACAGTTACCGCATCCAGTCACGCAGCCGGCCGGTGCGCGACGTGGGATTTACCCACATGCACGACGGCACCATGGAGACCATCGATCACATCCTGGTATCGGATGCATTCGAGCCCGGCGCGCCGGGCGCGTCGGGAGAAGTGCTCGAAGTGGTGTATGTCAACGACCATCTCGGCCTGCGCCGGCCGGAAGCGACCGATCACGGAATGGTGCTGGCACGCATACTCTTGTATGGATCGCCGGTCGGCGTCTGAAACGCGTCGGCCCGGGTCTGATCAGATCAGATCAGATCAGATCAGATCAGGTTGGGACGGGCCGGGACAGGATAAAACGGGATCGAGCCAGATTCGCGCCACCGAACTCCAGCTGAATCCATTACAGCTGCCCCGGATACAGATGACTCGCGTGCTGCCGAGTCGATTTTAGCCTACTCGACCGGATCGTTCGAGCGCGGTGCGGTTGCCGGAATCGCTTCGACATTTCCAGCTTCGTTGGTCTGATTCGCCTGGTTGGCGTTGCTGCCGTCCTCGGTTCCCGGCTCGACCCCGGACTCATCCGGCGTGCCTTCGGGCTGACTGCTCTTGTCGGCCTTCTTCTTCAGTTTTTCTTCTTTCTTGCGCTTCTTCTCAAGATCTTTCTGCCGCTTTTCGTATTGAAAATTTGTCTTTGCCAAGGCGGTGCTCTTTTCTAAAAGGTAGGGAAATATCCGATCGGTGTCAGCCATGACGGCTGCCGTCGTGCTGCTTCAAGAATACAGGAATTCTGCGCGCAGCCGATCCAATATCGACGCATGCAGCTGGATGCACGTTGCGACCGACCGGAAGCCAGAAAACGATTCGGTCCGAAAATGATGTCATGAAAGTAATTTGGTGCAATGCACAAAAAATGCTTGACATGCAATCCCAGATGTTTAAAATACGATTTGTTGCGACGCACCATTCGATTGTTTTCCGGGCGTTGCTAGTACTTAACAAATCCACGTACCGACCCAATCCTTCAGGAGAAAACCATGTTTACGATGCCAGAGCAATTCTCGAACGCCACCAAAGCCAGCGTCGATGCGCAGATCGCCGCCATCACCGCCTTCACCCAGAAAGCCTTCGCCCATGTCGAAAAGGTCGTCGAGCTGAATCTGTCGGTTGCAAAAGAATCGTTTGAAGAGAGCAAGGCCACTGCCCAGCAATTCATGA
>JAYUWF010000203.1:0-1549 GCA_043753685.1 Herminiimonas sp. | reverse complement strand
GAATCAGGCGTTCGGTACCGGCATCGTTGCCGTAGACGGCAAAGGTGATGCCGACGCGGCGGAAGATCAGGTCGGCTTCGGCGCGTTTGCGGGCGATCGTCTGCGGCGACTGTTCGCCCAGCCAGGCGGCAAAGTCGCGGTAGTGTTCGCGTACCGAGGTCGGTCCATCGGCGTACATCTCAGCGAAAAATTTTGCCATGGATTCAAGGTTATTCAGTAGTAGGCAACATGGAATACATCGCGCTGACTCCAGAGTATCAAGAAATATGCCACGTCGGAAATATTTCAGTTTATAGCCGCCAGCGCAGGCACGAAATGACCCTGTCCCTGCCTCAGGGCGAGCGCACCTGATCGATCCAGTCCCGGGTGCGTGCGTCCGGCGCACGCGTCAGCAGGCTCACGCTGATCAGCGCCGCGAAACCGGCAGGAATGCCGAAGATCCCGGCCGAGATCGGTGCAATGTGAAACCATTGATTCGCGGCTGCTCCGCCCAGTACCGGATTGGCGCGCAGCATGTAGAGCAGACAGACTCCGAATCCGACCATCATGCCGGCAATTGCACCATGCTGGTTCGCCCGCTTCCAGAAGATGCCCAACACCAGTGCGGGAAACAGAGTCGATGCAGCCAGTGAAAACGCTGCACCGACCAGCGACAGGATATCCGCCGGTTTCAGCGACGCTGCATAGGCGGCCACCAGCGCGACCACCAGCAACAGCAGCTTGGAAATCGTGACCCGCTTCTGGGTCGATGCAGTACGGTCGACGGTACGGTAATAGATATCGTGCGAGAGCGCATTCGAAATCGTCAGCAACAAGCCATCCGCCGTCGACAGGGCTGCCGCCAGGCCACCGGCGGCGACAAGGCCGGAGATGACGTAGGGCAGGCCGGCGATCTCGGGCGTGGCGAGCACCACGATGTCGCCGTCGAGAACGATTTCCGCCAGTTGCACGATGCCGTCGTGGTTGATGTCGGTGATGCTGACCAGCGGATTGACCTTGTCGATCTCGGCCCAGTACGACACCCACGCCGGCAGCCGCGAAAAATCGCTGCCCACCAGCGCGGTATAGATATCGTATTTCACCAGCACCGCCAGCGCCGGAATCGTTATGTACAGCAGCATGATGAAAAACAGCGTCCAGAATACCGAGCTGCGCGCCTCCTGCACCGACGGCGTGGTGTAGTAACGCACCAGAATGTGGGGCAGGGCAGCAGTGCCCAGCATCAGGCAGAACACCAGCGCCAGGAAATTGTTGCGCTGTTCGTCAGGCGTCATCGTGTCCTTGCCCGGAAACGGCGCGGTATGCGGCACCACCGGTTGCGCGCGCGCCAGGTAACCGGCGCGGATCTCGGTCCACTTGCGTTGCGCTTCGTCCGGGTCTTTCGGGTAAGCCGCCAGGTCGCGTCCGGCAGCCTTGATCGCAATCAGCGAGGCATTGCCCAGCTTGAGTTGCTCGACCCGCTGCTGGGCTTCCAGGCGGCCGTCCTCCCAGGACGCCGGCAAGGCGCGGATCTTGGCCGCATAGGCGTCGGCGCGTTGGCGGAACACGG
>JAYUWF010000202.1:0-1556 GCA_043753685.1 Herminiimonas sp. | reverse complement strand
ATGTAGTTCTTGCCGGGGATGGTTTCGACCACCCGGATCGAGGTCAGCGACAGCGAGCGCGCCAGGTCGCGTGCCAGGCCGACGATCTGGCTGCCCTTGACGCCGACCGCAGGTTCGATTTCATAGCGCGTGATGACCGGGCCCGGATAGGCGGCGACGACCTTGACCTCGATACCGAAGTCGGAGAGTTTTTTCTCGATCAGGCGGCTGGTGAATTCCAGGGTTTCGATGCTTACCGTCTCTTGCTGCATCGGCGCCTCGTCGAGCAGCGACAGCGGCGGCAGATTGGTGTCCGGCAGATCGGTGAACAGGACGACCTGGCGCTCCTTTTCGGCGCGCTCCGATTTCGGTACGCTGACGATCTGCGGTTCGATCCGCATCGGCGTGGCTTCGACGATCCGGGCGCGCTCGTGCACGACCACTACCTCCCGCTTGACCGCGGCTTCCATGCCGACCTTGCGATCCTCACGCGCGACGTAAAAACTGCGCAAGGCGAACAAACCCTGCTCGATCCAGCCACCGACACGCTCCGCGACGTTCAGCCACGACACATGGAAGAACAGGCTGAAGCCGAGCCCGAACAGCAGCAGCAGGAACAGCGTGCCGCCGGTGAAACCGAGCGCCTGCTGCGCCGCCCCGCCGACGACTTCGCCCAGCACGCCGCCGGGTGCGCGCGGCAATTGCGCCTTGGTCGAGTACATGCGCAGGAATTCGATACCGACACTGCCCAAGAGCAGCAGCGCAAAGCCTCCGGCGCGGATGATGGCTTCGTGGCGGTGCTCGGCCGGTGCATTGGCATCGGCCTCTGACTTTGCAGCCTTTTTTTTGTCGGCCCGTCCATCGCGGGACTCGCCCTCGTCGCTACCGGGGAAGCGATGCGACAGGTGGCGATAGCCTTTGAGGACCGTGCGCAGCAGAAGAACGCTCCACCACCAGGCCGACAGGCCGAATACGTACAGCAGCAGATCCGAGATGTAGGCGCCACTGCGGCCACCCCAGTTATGCACGCGCGGCACCGCCGTCGAAAACGAAAAACCCGGATCGGTGCGACTGTAACTGGCCAGGATCAGCAGCAGGTAGGCGCCCACCGCTGCCAGCACCAGCCAGCGCGCTTCGGTCAGCAGCTGCACCAGCCGGTTCGGCAGCGGCTCTGGTTCGGTCGTGGAGCGGGTATAGGCTTGCGTGGTTCTGGTCATGATGTTCGGGTTCGGAATCTGGCGACGGCGTTGCGGGCACGGCGCCGCCAGTCCAGGGCCGGCCTGGCCGGCGGCGCCGCTTCGTCTATAATCTTGACTGCCAACTTTGTTTGCCAATTTTAACTGCTCATCTTAAACAGTATACGGTCTTCATACCGAATAAATCAGGGTGCTGTTGAAATTACCGCGAACGACGGCATCTTGATCATCATGATCACCCGATGCACAGCGCTGAATCCATCGGCCTCATCCCCACCCGAGATACCATTATGACCACTACCAAACACGCACGCGTCCTGATTCTCGGTTCCGGTCCGGCCGGCTATGCAGCGGCTGTCTATGCCGCACGCGCCAACCTGA
>JAYUWF010000201.1:0-5018 GCA_043753685.1 Herminiimonas sp. | reverse complement strand
AGGTGCGATACGTCGGGCCCGGCAGAAAAATGTCAAATCGGAATGCTTGCAGGCTATTGCCGCACGATGACGGCATTTGCGCGAAATTTCAATTCAACAACAGCGGCGCAGCAGTGCAAACAATCCGGGCAAACAGGCCAGGCCCTGTCGGAGAACCATCGTACCAGAGGCTTGGCACCGAAGCATGAACGGCAATGTTCTAGCGGCGTAATGCCTCGAAAGCCTGGTAGTCCCAGCGCCGCATTCCGAGCAGCAGCGTGTAGCCCTCGCGATGATGTGCCGGTAATTTTTGATCGGCCTGGTGCTGATGCGCGAAATCGAGCGCGAGCCGCTGCAGCTTGTCGACGAAAGCCGGTGCCAGGCCGCGGCTGATGGAGCCATGCACCAGCGTCAGATTCTCGCCTTCCTGATCGAAACCGCCGGAAAAATAATCCTGAACGGCCTGGTCCCGAAAAAACGTCATCAGCGGTCCGTGCGGTCGCCACTTGAAGGTTTTGGCGATGCGCAGCTTGTAGCGGTTCAGCGGCCGCAGCTCGATGATGCCGATGCGGTCAAGATGTGTCAGATGACGGATCGCTTCCGGCTCGCTGATCCGGTAGTAGGCGACGATCTGCTCCAGCGTCCATTGGCTCAGGACGCAGATCGCCACCAGCAACAGTTTCTTGTCCCCGAGGACCGCCTTTTCCTGCGCCAGCGTGAGCTCGGCAAGCAATGGCTGCGACTCCACCACCCGGCGCGCCAGATCGGCAAAATCCAGCTTGAGCACACTGCAGATGGCATCGATGCGCGACAGCGGCATGTCTTCCCGGGACAGCATGCGCTTGACGCTGGACTCGGACATGCCGAGCCGGGCGGCCAGCTGCGCATAGGTCAGATGGGCCGACTTCAATTCGTCTTTCAGGATGCTGATCAGGGCGGCGGTGGTGGTCATGCTGGAGTCGTCTGATGGCGAGGTTGGGAGAGCCGATGTGCCGGCTTGGAGGCCCGCAGCGGCTCAGTGTCCGCCAAAAGTATCATATTTCGGTACTCGTGGTGGCGAACATCCACACTGGCAGCATATTTCGCGACTTGTGACACGCTTTTGCCGAACTGACTTCACCGTTACTTACCACGAGGACCATCATGCAGACCCAATTCCACCCTGTCGGCGTTGCCGAAACCGCCACTGCCAGCACGGCCCGTCCGGACGACTCGCGCGCCTGGCAACTTCAGGTCTGGATTGCCATGGTGATCTCGGTTGCCTTGAGCGGCATCGGCCTGGCCTATCTTCCGGGTACCGACGTCGAGCAAGCCTTTCTGGTGCTCGGCTATCTGTTTTGCGTGTCGTCGGCGTTCGTGCTGGCGAAGATGGTGCGCGACGCCCAGCAGTCGGCTGCCCACGGTGGCGCTGCAGCCGACACGCCGTTGTTCAAGTACCTGGTCTGGGGCAGCTTTTTCATCGCCATCGCACTGACCGGCTGGGGACTGCTGCGCATGCAGATCGGCGGAACGTACAAGGCGTTTCTCGGCGTCAGCTGGTTGTACCTGATTTCCAGTGCGCTGACCCTTGCCAAGATGCTGCGCGATCGGCACGAGGCCGCCCTGCGCGAGCGTCAATGACTGACTCGTTGATTCATATCCAACCACCGGAGCCCTCATGAAAATCTGCCAC
The DNA here is from genome assembly GCA_043753685.1 of Herminiimonas sp. Classification (GTDB taxonomy): domain Bacteria; phylum Pseudomonadota; class Gammaproteobacteria; order Burkholderiales; family Burkholderiaceae_D; genus JANXSS01. The sequence goes on along the minus strand of JAYUWF010000201.1, from coordinate 3,367 downwards.
GCGCTTGTTTCCATTTCCACTGCCTGCCTCCTGCTGCTGAGCGCCCCGCTATCGAATCCGGCTTTCGCCCAGAGCGAGGCCTCCGCCGTCAGCGCCGTGTCCGCATTGCCGCTGGCCTCGGTGATCGCAGGCGCCAGCGCCGTGGCCGGTTCGGTCGTGGCAGTGCCGCTGATCCTGTCGACGACCAGCGCGGTGCTGGTCGTCAAAGCGGTCGAGGTCTCGGCGCGGGGCACGGTCTGCGTGCTCGAGCGCGCCTCCGATGGCGCCCAGGCGAGTGTCGCCATCGGCGCCCGCGCTGCAGGTGCGGCGTCGCTGGCCGTCGGCACGGTGGTGGTGGTCAGCGTCATCGGCGCCGGCGTGATCCTGTCGGTGGCGGGCGAGGCGATTGCCATGATCCCGAATGCGATCGGCACTGCGCTGCTGCATGACGAACGCCTGACCAACTGACATCAAGCGAGACCACCATGCACACCCTTTTACGGAACATTACCGCCTGCCTGCTCGCTGTTCTGGCCCTGGCATCGGCAGGCGTCCATGCAGGTCAATCCTGCGAACAGAAAAAACTTTCGGCGCAAACGGTGCAGCGCGGTTTCGCCCTGGCCCAGCGCACTGCCAACGAACTTGACGCCAGCGGCCAGCAGGTGGTGATCCTGGCACGCGCCGGCCAGGATCTGACGAAATACGGATTGGCCTATTCGCATCTTGGCTTCGCATACCGGGAGGCGAGCGCCGATGGCGGCCACGTCTGGCGCATCGTCCACAAACTCAATACCTGCGGTAGCCGCGATGCAGCGTTATATCGACAAGGCCTGGGTGAATTTTTCCTCGATGATCTATGGCGCCTGAAAGCCGCCTATGTGGTCCCCACCGCCGAGGTCCAGGCACGCCTCTTGCCGCTTCTGCAGGACAATCGCCAGGTCAGCGCCCTGCATCAACGCGCCTACAGCATGGTCAGCTATGTCTGGGGAACGCGCTACCAGCAATCGAATCAGTGGGCGATCGAATTGCTGGCGCGTGCGCAGGACCCGGGCATCCACACGCGGCCGGAGGCCCAGGCCTGGCTGCAACGCCACGATTATCAGCCGAGCGTGTTGAGGATCGGGGCGATGACGCGACTCGGCGGCCGGTTGACTGCGGCAAATGTCGCCTTCGACGATCATCCGCCGGAAAAACGCTTTTCCGATCGGATCGAAACGGTTGGGGTCGACTCGGTGTTCCGCTGGACCGAGCGCACCGGCCTGAGCGGTGCGCCGGTCGTCGTCGAGCTGGCGCGTTGAGGGCTTGTCGTTCCAGGCCGTGCCTGCGTCTTGCGCAGCCAGCGACCCGTTCACTAAGGCGCCAGCACCAGCCGGTAGCCAACCGCTGTTTCGGTCAGCAGATGCACCGGTTGCGCCGGGTCGTCTTCCAGTTTCTGGCGCAGGTGCCCCATGTAGATACGCACGTAATGGCCGTGCTCGGCATGCGATGGTCCCCACACTTCGCGCAGCAGCTGGCGATTCGTGACGACGCGGTCGGCATTCTGCAGCAGGACTGCCAGCAGGCGCAGCTCGGTCGGTGTCACGTGAATGCGCTGGCCGCCCTTCATCACGACGCGTTCTTGCAGGTCGACCGCAACCTTACCAAACCACACCAGTCCGTCCGGATCGGAAGTTGGCTGCCGCTGCCGACGCAAGGTCGCGCGTACCCGTGCCAGCAACTCACCCGAGCCGAACGGTTTGCTCAGATAATCGTCGGCGCCGGCGTCCAGCGCCCTGATCTTGTCGGTTTCGTTGACGCGGGCCGACAGGACGATGATCGGCACGCTCGACCAGCTGCGCAGGTCACGAATGAAATCGTTGCCGTCGCCGTCCGGCAAACCCAGATCGAGAATCACCAGGCTCGGCTTGCGGGTGCCGGCTTCGATCAGACCGCGCTGCATGGTCTGTGCTTCGAAAACCCGCCAGCCTTCTTCTTCGAGTGCGCTGCGCACGAAGCGGCGGATCTGGGGTTCGTCCTCGACCAGCAGGGCGACCGGTGTCATGTCCATGCAACGGCCTTCACGGTGAGGGCAGGCCTGCCGGCGCCGGCTCAGGCAGTTCGGCTTCAGGCACCGGCAACGCCGGCGGCGTGCCAAGCGGTAGGTCGAACGTGAATTCGGCGCCGCCCGCGGGCATTGTGCGGGCAGTGATGGTACCGCCATGCGCCTCGACGATGGCGCGGCAGATCGCCAGGCCGAGACCGACGCCGCTGGTGCTGGATTCTCGTTCGCCACGGGTAAATTTATCGAACAGAATTTCTTCCTTGCCGGGTGGTAGTCCGGGACCGTCGTCGCGCACCGCAACCGACAGCCGCTGGCCCGCGACTTGCGCCGTCAGGCTGATCGATGCGCCGGGCGGCGTGTACTTGGCTGCATTTTCGACCAGATTGCACAGGACCCGTTCGATCAGTACGGCATCGAACCTGACCAGCGGCAGATCGAGCGGCAGGTGGGTCTGGATCCGATGCAGGGTCAGCTGGCTGTGACTGGCGCGCAAAGCGCTGCCGACGACTTCTTCCAGCGATTGCCATTCCAGGTTCAAGTGGACTTCCCCGCTCTGGATGCGCGCCATGTCGAGCAGGTTCGTCACCAGCGCCCACATGCGTGCGATTTCGCCTTGCAATGCTCCGGCCAGTTCTTGCTGCTCGCCCGGCAGCGGCGGCCTGGCATGGGTCAGCGACTCAGCCAGGCCGACCAGGGCCGTCAAGGGTGTACGCAGATCATGCGAGAGCGCGGCCAGCAGCGCATTGCGCAAACGTTCCGACTCCATGTGAATCAAGGCATTTTGTGCGACCTCGATGTAATGCACGCGCTCCAGGGCGATCGCGGCCAGCGCGGCGAAGGTATCGAGCTGGTGCCGTTGTTCCGGTATCTGCAACCAGCGTCGGCTGGCCGGTTGCATGACCAGCACGCCGCGCGTTCGCATGGGCGCCACCAGCGGCAGGAAGAACAGGCGGCTGGCCGGCAGCGTGGCGGTGCCGATGCCGGCCGGCATGGCGTGATCGAACGCCCATTGGGCAACTCCCATGTCGAGCACGCTCAATGGAATCGGCCAATCAGGCGGATGGTCATTTGCGCCGGGCGGTTGCAGTAAAAGCTGTCCTCCTGCCGATGGGAGCAACAACGCGGTGCGTGCATCGAAACTGCGTGCGACGACATCACGGGTCGCTTCAAACACTTGCTCGGTCTGCAGTGCCCCGGACAGCTGGCGTGCGAATTCGTACAAGCCACGCGTGCGTGCCTCACGACGGATCGCAATGCGCGCCTGCACGCGCAGATCGGAAGTCAAGTGGCCGGTCACCAGGCCGACAGCCAGCATGACGACAAACGTCACCAGATACTGGAAATCCG
>JAYUWF010000200.1:0-5034 GCA_043753685.1 Herminiimonas sp. | reverse complement strand
GTCGCAAAATTCCATCGGGAAGCGCTCGGCATGATGCCGGATCTTGGTGATGCCGCTCTCTTTCAGGAGTGCGAGAATTTCGTCGAGCGGGGAGGGCGCTTGGTTGCTGGTCAAAGCGGCAACTTCCGGGATCGAATCGACGATCCCGTCCACGCTGTCACGCAGCGCCTGTTCCGCATCCTCGGCGCCGTACAACGGCCAGACGATGCCGTACAGGACCTCGGTGTCGTCGGCCAGCAGGAAGCCGATCCGGTATTCGTCGATGCGCTGCTCGCCGGTGTCCTCGCCGAATGCACCGACCACCACTTGCAACCCATCCGGCAGCACGTCGAGCGTATGCGTCAGGTAATGCACCGCGGCGCGGATCGATGCCGGCCGGATGCTGCGGTCGGCTTCACGGCATGCCATGTAATAAGCTTGTGGCAGCAACAGGTCGATACCGCAACCCGGCAACAAGCGCACGACGTTCGGCAGGGCTTGCGCCTGCCACTGTTCGAGCGCCTGGGTTCGATCACGCAGGTCGAGCGAGGCTTGCCAGCGAAACAGTGGTGCACCGGCAGGCACCACCACTGCGCCCAGCAAATAACGCGTATCGGCAAGGAAGGGCGCCGTCTCCGGCGCATTGGCCACGACCTTGATCGGATCGTTCTTCAACGCGGCTTGCGCCATGCGGTGGGTCAGGGCGTAAGTATCGGCGGGCGTGCGTGGCAATTGGTCGATCGCATACAGCATCGGTGCCATCGCCAGCCGGGCGCCATCGGCCAGCAAGTGGGCTTGCAGATGTGCGCTCAGGGTCGTCACCGCGTCCGCCGCGATCGGGCCGGAGGCGATGGCGAACCGGGTCCAGGCCAGGATCGGCGCTGCGATCAACAGGGCATCGAAGGACTTGCCATCCTGTTCGATGACAATCGATTCGCTGCCGGCTTCGATCGCTTCCATCAGAGCATCGTAACCATCGGGTTCAATCGAAAACAGATGGTCTAGAGCATGGTCGATGCCGGCTTGATGATGACTCTTCAAGAGCTTGTGGGTTTGCGCATCGAGCGCAGTTTCCCACGAACGGGCCTCGATCCGGCTTCCGGCCATGACCACGCCTTGGGCGAGCGCGACCAGCCGCTGGCTTTCGGCAGAGAGTTTTTGGGAAGGATTTTTGGAGGGACGACGCATGGGAGACAAACCGTAGTGGAGCAGACGGTCTGTATTGTAGTGGATATGCCGGCAAATACTGGAATTACTGCGGAGCGGGATGATCCGGGGCAGGCGGGATCATCCCTTGTTTCACTTGGTTCTTGCTAGCTTGTTGCTTGCTTCTAGCGCGACTCAGGCCGCCAGCAGCTGCCGCAGAACGAACGGCAGAATGCCGCCGTGCTTGTAGTAGTCGACTTCGATCGGCGTATCGATGCGCAGCAGCACCGTGACTTCTTCGGTCTGGCCGTTGGCACGGTGGATCACCAGCGTGACTTCCTGCTGCGGCCGGATCTCGCCTTCGATACCCTTGAGGTCGAAGGTTTCATTGCCGGTGATGCGAAGCGTCTGCACGCTTTGCTCGCCCAGGAACTGCAACGGCAAGACGCCCATGCCGACCAGGTTGGATCGGTGGATGCGCTCGAACGAACGGGCGATCACGGCCTTCACGCCAAGCAGCTGGGTACCTTTGGCCGCCCAGTCGCGCGACGAACCGGTGCCGTATTCCTCGCCACCGAAGACCATGGTCGGCACGCCGGCGGCCACATATTGCATGGCGGCGTCGTAGATCGACATTTCTTCGCCGCTCGGCTGGAAGCGGGTGATGCCGCCTTCGATGCGGGTGCCGTCCGGTGTCAGCGGAATCATCAGGTTCTTGATGCGCACGTTGGCGAAGGTGCCGCGCATCATGATCTCGTGATTGCCACGGCGCGAACCGTAGGAATTGAAGTCGGCCTTGAGTACGCCGTTGGCGGTCAACCACTTGCCGGCCGGGCTCGATTCCTTGATGGAGCCGGCCGGTGAAATATGGTCGGTCGTGATCGAGTCGCCGAACACGCCCAGCGCACGGGCGCCGGTGATGCCGGTCGCAGCCGCCTTCGGCTCCATCGTGAAGTCGGCGAAGAATGGCGGCTCGGCGATGTAGGTCGATTTCGGCCAGTCGTAGACTTCACCCTGGGCCACGCCCTTGATGCCTTCCCACAGCTTGCCCGGTGCGCCCTTTACGTCGGCGTAGTTTTCCTTGAAGGTTTTTGCATTCATGGCGAACTTCATCAGCTTGCCGATTTCCTGGCTGGTCGGCCAGATGTCGCCCAAGAACACGTCGCGCATCTTGCCGTCGGCGCCCTTGCCTCGGCCGACCGGTTGCGTCATCAGGTCGACGTTCATGTTGCCGGCGATCGCGTATGCCACCACCAGCGGCGGCGAGGCGAGGAAATTCGACTTGATGTTCGGATGAATCCGCGCTTCGAAATTCCGGTTACCGGACAAGATGGCTGAGGCGATCAGGTCATGCTCGGCGATCGTTTCATTCATCGCGGGCGTGAGGTCGCCGGCATTGCCGATGCAGGTGGTGCAGCCGTAAGCGGTGACGCCAAAGCCCAGTTTTTCCAGGTACGGCAACAGGCCGGCGGCTTCCAGGTACTTGGTCACCACCCGCGAGCCGGGCGCCAGCGAAGTCTTGATGTGCGGCGAGACTTTCAAGCCGGCTTCGACCGCTTTCTTGGCCAGCAGGCCGGCGGCCAGCAGCACGCTCGGGTTCGAGGTATTGGTGCAGGAAGTGATGGCGGCAATGAGGATGTCGCCATTCTTTACCTTGACGCCGTCGGCATTGGTGTAGACCGTGTCGAGTTCTTCGGCTTTCTTGTTGAAGCCGTTTTCGGCGACCGGCTTGGAAAACAGTTCGGCGAAATTCGCCTTGACGTTGCCGATCTCGATACGATCCTGCGGGCGCTTCGGTCCGGCCAGCGACGGGCTGACGGTGTGCAGGTCGAGCGAAACCACGCGGGTGTAATCGATGTCGCCTTCCTTTGGAATGCCGTACATTTTCTGGGCGCGGAAATACCCTTCGAAGGCATCGATCTCGGTCTTGCTGCGGCCGGTGCCGCGGAAGTAATCGATGGTGGCATCGTCGACCGGGAAGAATCCCATGGTGGCGCCGTATTCCGGCGCCATGTTGGCGATCGTTGCACGGTCGGTGAGTGACAGCGATTCGGTGCCTTCACCGAAGAATTCGACGAATTTACCGACCACTTTTTCACGGCGGAGCATTTCGGTGATCGTCAGCACGAGGTCGGTGGCGGTCACACCTTCGCGCAATTGGCCGGTCAGGTTGACGCCGACCACGTCGGGTGTCAGGAAATACACCGGCTGACCGAGCATGCCGGCTTCGGCTTCGATGCCGCCCACGCCCCAGCCGACCACGCCGATGCCGTTGATCATGGTGGTATGCGAGTCGGTACCGACCAGGGTGTCGGGGTAATACACGTCGCCACTGGCATCCCGTTTCTTGTGCACGCCGCGCGCCAGGTATTCGAGATTGACCTGATGCACGATGCCGAAGCCCGGCGGCACCACGCCAAAGGTGTCGAATGCCTGCATGCCCCATTTCATGAATTGGTAGCGCTCGTTGTTGCGCTGGAATTCCAGCTTCATGTTCAGGTCGAGCGCTTTCTTTTCACGGTAGTGATCGATCTGTACCGAGTGGTCGACCACCAGGTCGACCGGCACCAGCGGCTCGATGTTCTTGGCCTTGATGCCCATCTTGGCGGCGACGTTGCGCATCGCGGCCAGGTCGGCCAGCAGCGGAACGCCGGTAAAGTCCTGCAGCACCACGCGCGACACGACAAACGGGATTTCAGCGCTGCGCTCGGCCTGCGGCGCCCAGTTGGCGAGTTGCCCGACATGCTCGGCAGTGACCTTCTTGCCGTCGCAGTTGCGCAGCACCGATTCGAGCACGATACGCACCGACACCGGCAGTCGCTTGACGCTAGGGTATTGTTCGGCCAGCGCCGGCAGGGAAAAGAACTTCCCCGTTTTCCCGGACGCGGTCTGAAAGGTCTGGAAAGTGGATGCAAAAGCGTGAGAACCAGCGCTAGCAGGAATGGGCATATCAGCCATGGCAGCCTCCTTGTTGATAAATCATCAACCCGTATTCTGTCAGGCGGCGGGCCAATCAGGAACAGGGAAAGCCAAACGACCTGATGCAGCGCAAGCGCTTTTCAGCCTGCGGCCTCGACAATGGCAGGATGACGTTCAAAATCCCGGAATTACTCCTACCCGCCGGCTCGCTAGACAAAATGCGCGCCGCCTACGACTTTGGCGCCGATGCGGTGTATGCCGGCCAGCCGCGCTATTCGCTGCGGGCGCGCAACAATGAGTTTCGTCTGGAACAAATCCAGACAGGCATTCAGGAAGCGCATGCCCGCGGCAAGAAGTTTTTTGTCACCAGCAACCTGCTGCCGCACAACGACAAGGTGCGCACCTACCTGCGCGACATCGAGCCGGTCATTGCCATGCAGCCCGACGCGCTGATCATGGCCGACCCCGGCCTGATCATGATGGTGCGCGAACGATGGCCGGACATGGCGATTCACCTGTCGGTGCAGGCCAACACCATGAACTGGGCGGCGGTGAAGTTCTGGCAAAAGATCGGCGTGGCGCGCATCATCTTGTCGCGCGAGCTGAGCCTGGACGAGATCGAGAAAATCCGCCAGGAATGCCCCGACATCGAGCTGGAAGTGTTCGTGCATGGCGCGCTGTGCATGGCGTATTCGGGCCGCTGCCTGCTGTCGGGCTACTTCAACCGGCGCGACTCCAACCAGGGCACCTGCACCAATGCATGTCGTTGGAACTACAGCACCCAGCCCAGCGCGGTGGACCCCAATACCGGCGAGGCTATTGCCGTAGCCATGGACAGCGGCTTCAACTTCAACACCGCGCAGCAAGAAGCCGAACAATCCTTCGCCGCATGCGGTGGCAGCCAGCGCCATCCCGCAGCCGATAACGTCTATCTGCTGGAAGAAGCCGGCCGCCCCGGCCAATTGATGCCCATCATGGAAGACGAACACG
>JAYUWF010000199.1:0-5043 GCA_043753685.1 Herminiimonas sp. | reverse complement strand
AGGCGTGGCGACGCGGCATGGCGGGCCATGGCAAGGAGCCACAACGCAGGGATGCGGACGAAGCGCCCTGCCGCGGCGATCTTGCCTATCGAAATAGGCTCTTACTGGCGCTGCGCAGTGCGCACGCCTTCGACGTCCCGAATCACCGCCAGGGCTTTCTGCAGCTGCGCCGTGGAGCCGATTTCCGCTGTGAACGCCATGCGGGCCTGGCCCTTGATACTCTGGGTACTGACGCCGATGACATTGATCTTTTCGCGCAGCAGGATTTCCGAAATATCCCGCAGCAGCCCCTGCCGGTCGCCCGCCAGAATGAAGATATCGACCGGATAGACAGTGTCCTTTTCCGGCATGCCCCAGGTGGTCTGGATCACCCGCTCCGGCGCCTTGGCGCTCATCTCGACGAAATTCTTGCAGCTGGCGCGGTGGATCGAGACACCCTTGCCACGCGTGATGAAACCGACCACGTCGTCCGGCGGCGCCGGTTTGCAGCATTTTGCCAGCTGCGTCATCAAACCTTCGGTACCGACCACCAGCACGCCCGATTTGGCGCCCTGGATCACGCTCGAGGCGCGGCTCTTCTTCGGCACCACCGCCGCATCGGGATTGACGTGACGCGGCGCCACGTCTCCCTGCAGGGCGTGCTCGACCTGGCGCAGGCTGAATTCATCCTTGCCGACTGCCAGCAACAGATCGTCGAGCTTGTCGAAGCCAAGCTTGTGGGACAGTTCTTCCAGGTTGACGGCGGTCTTGCCCTCGCGCTGCAGGGTTTTTTCAAGCAAGCCGCGGCCGGTTGCCAGTGTCTCGGCCTGGTCGATCGCATTGAACCAAGCCCGCACCTTGGCCCGCGTACGGGCGCTTGCAGCATAGCCTGGCGTCAGCCAATCGCGGGAAGGGCCGGCGGTACCGGCGGCAGCGCTGGTGCCGCGGGCGGTGACGATCTCGACCGTCTGCCCATTTTTCAATACGGTGTTCAACGGTACCATGGCGCCATCGACGCGCGCACCGCGGCAGCGGTGGCCGACATCGCTGTGCAGGTGGTACGCGAAATCGATGGGCGTTGCTCCATTCGGCAACTCGATCACGCGCGCCTGCGGCGTGAGGACATAAATCCGGTCGTCCAGCGTGGCCGACTTGAGCTGTTCAACCCACTCACGGCGTAATTCATCCTGGCCGACCACTGCGTCCACCACCTCGGTCTTCCATGCCAGCAGCTGGCGCAACCAGGCGATTTTTTCATCGTACTTCTGGCCAGCGAAATTCGAACCGCCGCTTTCCTTGTAGCGCCAGTGGGCGGCGACGCCATATTCCGCGAAGCGATGCATCTCGTTGGTCCGGATCTGCACTTCCAGGGCACGCTCGTCTTCGGCCACCACAACCGTATGCAGCGACTGATAACCGTTGGCCTTCGGACGAGAGATGTAGTCGTCGAACTCTGCCGGAATCGGCGTCCAGATATCGTGCACGATGCCCAGCACCGCATAACAGGTCTTGACGTCGGCGACGATCACGCGAAACGCGCGCACGTCGTAGAGCTCGGAAAAATCCAGTGTCTTGCCGCGCATTTTCGACCAGATGCTGTAGATGTGTTTCGGCCGGCCGAAGACTTCCGCATCAATCCCGGCAGCCGCCAGCTCTGCCCGCAGGCGGGCAATCGCACTGTCGACGAAGCTTTCGCGCTCGATGCGCTTTTCCTCGAGCATGCGGGCAATGCGCTTGTAGGCTTCCGGCTCCAGGAACCGGAACGACAGATCCTCCAGCTCCCATTTCAATTGCCAGACACCGAGCCGATTGGCCAACGGACCGTACAGGTCCATGGTTTCGCGGGCATAGGAATGGGTGCGGACGTTTTCCAGCTTTTGCTCGGCGAAATAACGCAGGGTCGTCACGCGCGAGGCCAGCCGCACCAGCACTACCCGCATGTCGGTCGCCATCGCCAGCAACATCTTGCGCAAGACTTCGAGCTGCGCCGCGGCCTGTTGCGCCTTGTTCTTGCCGCGTTCGATTTCCTGCTGGCCGAAGGTCTGTTCGTGCAGGCGCATCAGCTGGCGCACGCCGTCGACCATGTCGGCGACCTCCTGGCCGAACAATGGCGCGATCTTCTCTGCCTGGAGCACGTCAAGCACCGGCAGTTCGAACAGCAGACCGGCGATCCGGGTATCGGCGTCGGTCCGCAAGGATGCCAGGGTGGCCGCCACGCCCTCCGAAAACGCCAGCGCGTTTTCACCGGTGACGACGTTGCGGCCGGCGTACACCGGCGCGACGAATGCATGCACCGCCCGTACGCGGCCGGCGTCGTGTTCGCTCAGGCCGGCACAAAGTGGATCGCTGCCGTCGGTGCGGGGCGCTGCAATCGATACCATCACTACCTTACTGGCGAGCCGCCGTGACGACCATTTCGATCAGCCAGTCGGCCTTGGCGAGCTTGGCTTCGACGGTTGCGCGCGGTGGTGCGTTGCCGGCCGCGACCCACGCATTCCAGACCTTGTTCATGCCATCGAAATCCTTGATGTCCGCCAAAAAAATCTGGCACATCAGGATGCGCTCCTTGCTGCTTCCGGCAGCTGCCAGCAGGCGGTCGATATGACCGAGAATTTCGCGGGTCTGGCCCTCGATGTTCAGGGTCCGGTCGTCGGCAACCTGCCCTGCCAGATATACCGTGCCGGCGTGGATCGCCGCTTCGGAAAGAGTGGTGCCAACGTGCAGTCGCTCGATATCCATGATGCCCTCGTCGCTGAGAGGTGATACGGTTAGTGGACGCATGCCGTCAACCTCACCCCAGCAAAAATTTCTGCGCGATGGCGATCTGGTCGGCATGCATGAAAGTCGGTGCGTGACCGACGCCGGCGATCTCGACCAGGGTGGCGCGCGGTCCGCGCCGGGTCATCGCCTGTGCCACCTCGCGCGTGAGCAAATCGGAATGCTCGCCGCGCACCAGCAGCGTCGGGCATTTGATGGCGTCGTAGGCATGCCAAAGCATGGCCTCTGCCTGTCGCGTGCTCTCCGGCGTGGCGGCCTTGAACGGCACGGCCAATCCCAGATCGTAGTGACGAATCCAGCGGCCATCCTTATCTCGTCGCAAAACGTCGGACGCCAGCTTTTTCCATTCGTCGTCAGTATGCGGACCGAAGGTTGCCGAGATGCTTTTGATGTAGGCGACTCCCTCCTCGAAGGTCGCGAAATTGACCGGCTCGCCGATGTAATCGCCGATACGCTTCAAGGCAGCCGGGTTCAAGGCCGGACCGATATCGTTGAGGATCAGCTTGCGGATCGGATTGCCTGGCAGCGAAGCCAGGCCGACGCCGATCAGGCCGCCCATCGAGGTGCCGAACCAGTCCACCGTTTCGGCGTCCGCGCGCGCCAGCAGCGTGACCATGTCGCTGACATATTGCGGCACTTGGTAATGCTGCGGATTGGCCAGCCGTCCGGAGCGCCCGCGACCGACCACGTCGGGACAGATGACCCGATACGTATCGGCCAGCGAGCGCGCCAGCAAATCGAAATCGTCGGAGATCCGCGTCACGCCATGCACACAGACGAGCACGTTCGGATTGCGCGGGTCGCCCCATTCCTTGTAAGCCAACGCATGCAGGCCGGTGGGGGACAGGCATTGCACTGTCCTGATCTGATGAGGAGCCATGAATGAAGCCAATCAAAGTAAAGTTACGTAATCGAAGTTAATATTGCCGAGGCTAGCATTGCCGAGGTTAGCATTGTAATACGCAGCGCCGGCCCCCAATGTCCTTCCCCGCAGCCGGCGGTTGCCGCGCCAGTGCAACACTGAAGGAAATCAAATGCTCGAACCGTTCAAAGCGTCATGGCGTCGCAAGCTGCGTCGCGCCACCGCCCTGCCGCCGCAGATCGTGCCGACCGTGGTCACGACTGCCTTGCTCCTTCTATGTTCCGCCAGTGCGCAAGGCGCCGAACCCGGCACTGCGGATGAGCGTGCGCGTGCGGTTTCCGCCCCATCCTCCACGGTCAGCCGGCCGGTCGACGTGCTGGTACCGCGCACCTTGCGCCTGCCGCCGTTCGACGTGCCACGTTCGCTGCAGGTACCGAGCGGCTTTGCCATCGACGTCGCCGCGCGCGTACCGGATGCGCGCTTCATGGTCGTGCTGCCCAACCGCGACATCCTGGTATCGAATCCGGGCAACGGCAGCATCACCCTGGTGCGGCCTGCCGAGCAGTCCGGCGCCTCGCCGACCTATCAGGGCGTATTCGCATTGGGACTGCGGCGGCCGCACGACCTGGTCCTGCATCGGATACACGACATCGATTACCTTTATATTGCCCAGTCCGACCGGATCGTTCGTGCGCGCTATCAGAGCGGCGCGACCAAGGTGGGTGCGATCGAGACCGTGGTCGCGGGCCTGCCCGACTCGTCGACTGCCGAACTCAACGGCCGCTACGGGCATGAGCTGAAAAACATCGCCCTTCGTGGCAACAAGCTGTATGTCTCCATTGCTTCGACTTGCAATGTATGTGCCAGCGACACGCGCGCCAATCCGGTGCGTGCCGCGATTCATGAGTTCGACGCAGACGGCGGCAACGGCCGCCTGTTTGCCCGCGGCTTGCGCAATGCCGAGGGCTTGCGTTTCCAGCCGGGCACCGATGTCATGTGGGCCGCCGTCAACGGCAGGGACAATATCGCCTTCCCGTTTCATCGCGACCTGGACGGCGACGGCAGCGACGACTACGGCAAGATCTTGCCGAGTTACGTGGATCACCATCCGCCGGATCTGCTGACCCGGGTGCGGGATGGCGGCAATTACGGCTGGCCGTTCTGCAATCCGAATCCGGACCAGTCGCTCGATGCCATGCCCTACGACCGCGACGTGCAACTTAATCCGGAAGGCAGCGCGCTGGACTGCAATGCGATCGATCGTGTCACCAAGGGGATCGCTGCCCACTCAGCCCCGCTCGGCCTGAACTTCCTGCAAGAGCCGAGTCTGCCCGCACCCTTCGGCACGGCGCTGCTGGTCGCCCTGCACGGTTGCTGGAATTGCAGCCGCCTGAACGGCCACAAGGTCGTGATGTACAGCCTGC
>JAYUWF010000198.1:0-15300 GCA_043753685.1 Herminiimonas sp. | reverse complement strand
CCAGAAGTCGACCATCACTTCTTCCAGCTGCCGCGGACTGTCGATGGCGCGCACCAGGCGCACGTGCGCGGTTTCTTCGGCAATGCGCACGACCGTCGCGCGGCGCTGTTGCCGCCGTTGATCGTCCTCATCCTTGGCCTGCAACCGCACCGCCAGAAAATCCGACAGGACACTACCGGTGCTCTGGCGGTTGATCGCGATGGCATCGAGCCGCTGCTGCAGGGCCGGCGGCAGCGGCAGCGAAGCCGGATCGAGCTGCGCTTCGATGTAGCGCTGCACACCCATCTGCTGGACCCGCTCGATATCGCCGGGACGAGCGCCGTAGCCGAGGCGGTTGAGCACATGCGCCGCCTGTTGCGGAGTCGCCAGGTCTGCCTGCGCTGCGAGCGCGGCGATGGGCAGGCATGCCAGCAGCGACAGCCGCAGGAACGCCGCATTGATGATCGATCGACAGTTCGCTTGCATGGGCGCTCCGATTCGGATGAGGGGCAGGTCAGCGGCAAGCGATGACATGGCAAACGCGCCATGCCAATCCACTGCTTGAACGATGAGATTACTCTGAAACAACGCATTGGCGAAGCATCGGTCGACAAAAAATCGATCGTCGTTTGTAACAACTTGTGAAGCTTGCGGCAGCGACGCCGGCATGCCCGCGTGCGGCGGCGAAGCGTGCCGCAACTTCGCCGATCGCCGCCCCATACGGCAGCTTGCCCTGGGCCGCGCACCGCTTGCCTGGACCCGTCGCGACTGCTGTATCCTGTCAACCCGCGGCGGATGCAAGATCCTCGCCGCACCATCGCCGACCGACCATTTACCAGAAACGGACAATCATCATGGCAGCACAGACGTATCAGCGCACCAAGGGTCAGCACCTGCAATACACCATCGAATACGATCGCGGCGAATACTTCATCCACCGCGACGGCGTCATGAAGAAATCCGTTGCCGACGCCGTCGTGGCCGGCATCGCGCCGAGCGAAGCGACCCCGGAACTGATGCTGCGCATGGCCATTGCCGATATCGAATCGTTGATCGGCATGGACGAATAAAACGCAGCCTGGCAGGATAATCCTGTCATGCCGGCGGTCTCAAATCAGTTAGCTCGAATCCACCACATCCACCACATCCACCACATGGCAACTGACGCTGAAGGCCCCGACGATACGGTGGCCGATGACGACGCACCGGTGCAGCAGCCCCGGCTCTGGCGCGACCAGGGCTGGACCGCGCGCGTGATCAAGAACGATGACGACGAAGGTTGGGCTGTCGCCATGATCAAGGACGGTGAGCCGGAGCCGGCCTTGATCGGTCCCTGGACCATGGGACGCGACAAGAAAAATCCGAAGCCGCTCGATGGTCCGGCGTTTTCGACCCTGGTCAAGACCGCCTCGGAATTCGTGCGCCGCCACGAACAGCAACTGCAAGCGCAATTGCACAAGAGCGTGACGGTGGAAGTCGCCAGCGGCGTGGTGCGGGTCATGCTCGACATCGTGCCGGATGAAGACGATCCGACAGCACTGCTGAGCGCGCGCGACGCCGACGATCAGGAACTGGCGAGGGTGAAAGTGGCGCCGAGCTTCAAGCTCAATGCCGCAACGGCCCGCAGCTGGATCGAGAGCGGCTTTCCGCGGATGTCCTGAGATGCGCGGTCGTGCCTGATCGACCGTTCAGGCACGACTTCAGCGAAGCGCGCGCACGATCGCCTCGCTGCGCGCGGCGATCTTCTGCACATCGGCTTCCAGCAGTCCGGTGCGTCGGACCAGCCGGCCCCAGCCTGACCAGTCGACAGGGCCGGTCTTCGGTGGCGACGCCGTTGACCCTGTCGCCGTCGCCGTTGCCGGCGCTTGCACCGATGGCGCCAGGACATTGGCCGACGGCGCGCCGGCCGGGCCGCCGAACGCGGTTTGCGCCTGCACCAGCCTGGCTTCGACCGCATCGGTGGTGCGCTGCAGGATGCGGTTGACCGCTTCCTCAGGAACGTTGTCCATGTGATGACGCATCAACAGGCGGATTGCCGCCACATGCGCCACCACCAGATAATTCTGGACCACGAATTCATTGATTTCCTCGACCGCACGCTGCTTGCTTTGCGGCTCGTCGAGCATGCGCACCAGCCCCGAACTCAATCCGGCCAGGCTTTCCATGAAGCGCTTGCGCGCCAGTCGATAGACATAATCCCCCTTCGTCTTGCCTTGCAACAGGTCGCGGCTGGCGGCGATGTAGGCCTGGTTGGCGCGCAGCACGCTGCGCATGAGTTGCGGCAGCGAGCGGTATTCCCAGCTCGGCAGCACGAAGCTGAACAGGGTGGCGATCGCCGCGCCGATGACGGTATCGAGCAAGCGCTCGACGATCACCTGGCCGCCGGCGGGCGCAATCAGGTGGATCTGCAACAGCGCCTGGGTACTCACCGCAATCGCGGTGTAGCGGTATTTGACCTGCAAGAAAGCCGGCGCGGCGACGGTGGCGAGGAACAGGAAACCGATCAGCGCCACCGGCGCGTGCACGAAGCGCAGGATCACCGCCGTGAGCACGCAGCCGATCAACGTGCCGATGACGCGATCGGTCCGGCGTTGCCGGGTCATGCTGAAACTGGGCTTGAGAATCACCACGATGGTCAGGATCAGCCAGTAGGCATGCGACTCGTAGGGCAGGTGCGCCGCCACCACCAGGCTGGCGGCGATGGCCAGCGACAGGCGCAGGGCGAAGCGAAACACTGGCGACTCCCAGCGCAGGTGCGACACCAAAAGCCGCCATTCGTACTTCTGCTGCGTCATGAACGGCGTCATGTCGTCGGCCCCTTGCAGCGGCAACCCGTTCGGTTCAGGTCGGGTCGATTCTCGCAAGGCAGCGATCATCTGGATCAAGTCGCGCACCTTGACCCAGGACGAGCGCAGCACGACCAGCGCTTCATTGGCACCTTCCGATGCGCCGTCCTTAATGGCAGCGGCTTCCATTTCCTGCAAGGTCGTTTCAATCGCATGCAACGCATCGTTATAGCTGACTACGGCCGCGGAAGCGGCGCGCTTGCGGGTGACGTCGTAGGCGAGCGCACCGATGTCGGCGGCCGCCCGCGCAATGACGTCGTGCAGGGCCGCCAGCACGTCGTGGTCGGCGAAATGCCGGCGCAGGAGGGCGTAATCGGTATGGGTCGACAGGATCATTTCATACAGATCGAGCATGCTGAAATGAATCCGCACCAGCACTGCATCGGTTTCACCGGGATCGCTGCGCAGGATCAGGTCGCGCGACGCCTGCTGCCGGTCCGCCAGGCGGATCTGCTGGCGCACCAGTGCATTGAACTGCTCATGCAGATTGACCTGCGTATCATAAAAATACGCCTTGATCTCGACATAGCGGGCCAGCTCGAACAACGCTTCGGCCAGTACCTGCTGCTTGATGCGGCGGCGCAGGAACCACGCCACGCTCATCGAATACGCCACGTACGACAAGCCACCGACCAGCACCACGGCCGCATGTTGCAGCGCCTGCGCGGCCGTCAATTCCTGCTGCACCGTCAAGGTCATCATGAAGAGGGCGGCGAACTGCAGCGGCATGGTTTTCTTGCCATACGCGACCATCATGCTGGTGACGAACGTGATCAGGACCATCATCACGCTCAACCAGCGGTCGAACGGCGAACACAGGCCGACGATCAGCGCCACCAGCGGACCCAGCAGGGCGCTGGCCATCATTTCATTGAATTTGTGGCGCAGCGGACTGGGCTGATCCATCAGGCTGGTGCACAGCGCGCCGATGCTGACGATCATTGCGGTGCGCAGGTCGATCAGCGCATAGGCCAGCAGCGTCAGGCCGACCACGCCGGTGCCGACCCGCAGTCCGGTATAAAAATAGTGGCTGAACAGGAAAGTGCGAAAACTTAAGGCATAGTCCATCGGCAATGTGGGTTCGGGTCACGCAGGGAGGCAGGTCGAGAAAGGCTTGCTGGCAGATCGAAGTTTACGCGAAAGCATGCGCGGCTGAGCCTTATTTGGCCTTCCCTGGCTGAAATGCGTGTATTCCGAGCAGTCTGGGCGGCTTCGCCCGTTTGCCGCAAAACCGTTCTCGCTCGATTACCAATAGTTGCAACCTCGAGCCGCAAAATATCGGTTACAGTGAAATTCGGCGTGGCAGTCCTGAACTGTCATATCTGCAAGATCTCGTTGCCGCGACGCTCACTGCGAATCGATCCACCACCATGCCTCAGCCGATTTCTTTCGACCTGCCGCCGACACTGGACGTGCAGGCGCTGCGGGCCAGTTGTTCCACCTGCAGCATGCACCAGCTCTGCCTTCCGATGGGCCTGGGCGAAACCGACATGCAACGCCTCGACGAGATCATCGGCCGGCGGCGCAAGGTTCCACGCGACGCCATGCTTTATCGGATGAACGATCCTTTCGTCAATCTGTATGCGATCCGGCTCGGCCACTTCAAAACGAGCCAGATCGACCCCTCCGGCGAGCAGCGCATCACCGGCTTCCAGATGAATGGCGAATTGCTCGGCATGGATGCCATCAGCACCGATTTTCACCACGTCGAGGCAGTCGCGCTGGAGGACAGCGAAGTGTGCGAGATACCGTTCGCGCGTCTGGAAGAACTGTTCAGTGACATTCCAACGTTGCTGCATCATTTCCATCGGATGATGAGCCAGGAAATCACGCGCGAACAAAGCGTGATGCTCCTGCTCGGTAACATGCGCGCCGACCAGCGTTTTTCCGCATTCCTGGTGAACCTGGGCTCGCGATACGCGGCGCGTGGTTATTCTGCCACGCACTTTCAGCTGCGCATGTCGCGCGAAGATGTCGGCAATTATCTTGGCCTGACGATCGAGAGCATCAGCCGCCTGATCAACAAGTTCAAGAAACAGGGCTTGCTGGCGGTGCGCAACCGGGAAATCGAGTTGCTCGATCCGGTGATGCTCAAGGCATTGGCGGCCGGCACCGAAGTCTGTTCCTAGAGCAGAATTCGCAATGGTATATCCGCACTACGCACCACTTCGAGCCACATTGCGGTGTTGCAGCTCGCTTGTGTGGCCCGCCACACGGCGCTCACTGCGCCTTGCACTGTGGCCCGAATCGGTACGCATCACGAATACACCATTGCGAATTCTGCTCTAGGCGCCCGGTCGAGATCGTGTTGTAACAACGACACACGTCTCATTGAAACAATTTGAAACATGTGTGATTTACGTTAAACTCCTGGGCAGATGTTCAGGATAAGAAGTGTAAATATCAGCAGTGGTTGTTTGAACCCTCGTCGCCGAAAGGTCACGGGGGTTTTTGTTTTTTGCCCCATACTTCGATCGATTCCGTAACTTCAAGCTATCGAAGCAGGTTTTAATTATCCTTCAGGAGAATGCAATGGCGCAGTGGATGATCTGGTCGATCCTGGCAGCGGTGCTGGTGATACTGGAGCTGTTTTCCGGTACCTTCTATCTGCTGATGGTTGCCGTCGGTCTGGCTGCCGGCGCCATCGCTGCCTTCGCCGGCCTGAGCCTGGAAGTCCAGATCATCATCGCCGCCGTCGTCGGCGTGGTTGCCACCAGTATTCTGCACCGCAGCAAGTTCGGCAAATCCGACCGTACCGATGCCGCGCGCGATCCGAACATCAACATCGATATCGGCCAGACGCTGCAGATCGATGCCTGGAACGAGGGCGCGGGCGGCCACCCGTCGGCACGGGTGATGTACCGCGGCGCGCAGTGGGACGTCGACCTAGCGCCGCATGCGCAAGCGATACCGGGGTCATTCACGATCCGTGAAATCCGCGGCAGCCGCCTGGTGGTCAGCAATCATCATTGAGAACAACCGCAATCAGATCGAGTCGTCAACCAAGGGGCAAAGCAATGGGAACAGGTTTCGGCAGCGTGGCATTGTTTATTTTCATACTCGCGGTGGTGTTCGTCTTCAAGACCATCAACGTGGTTCCGCAACAGCATGCGTGGGTCGTGGAGCGGCTCGGCAAGTACCATGCGACGCTCGGCCCGGGCTTGAACATCGTGGTGCCGTTCGTCGATCGCATCGCCTACAAGCACATCTTGAAAGAGATACCGCTGGATGTGCCGCCTCAGGTCTGCATCACGCGCGACAACACGCAGTTGCAGGTCGACGGCATCCTGTATTTCCAGGTAACCGATCCGATGCGGGCGTCCTACGGCTCATCCAATTATGTCGCCGCGATCACGCAACTGGCGCAGTCCACCTTGCGCTCGGTGATCGGCAAGATGGAACTCGACAAGACCTTCGAAGAGCGCGACCACATCAACACCACCATCGTCAATGCGATCGACGAATCGGCGGCGAACTGGGGCGTCAAGGTGCTGCGGTATGAAATCAAGGACCTGACGCCGCCAAAGGAAATCCTGCACGCGATGCAGGCGCAGATCACGGCCGAGCGGGAAAAGCGTGCCTTGATCGCTGCCTCCGAAGGCCGCAAGCAGGAACAGATCAATATCGCCACCGGCGAACGCGAAGCCTCGATCGCCAAGTCGGAAGGCGAGATGCAGGCCTCGATCAATCGTGCCCAGGGCCAGGCGGCAGCCATCCTGGCGATCGCCGAAGCCAGTGCCGAGGCGATCCGCAAGACCGCCTCTGCGATCCGCGAGCCCGGCGGCTCGGATGCGGTCAATCTGAAGGTGGCGGAACAATATGTGGCGGCTTTTTCGCAACTGGCAAAGACCAACAATTCCATCATCGTGCCGGCCAATCTGAGCGATATCGGCGGTTTGATCGCCAGTGCCATGCAAGTGGTACGCAGCCAGCCGAAGATCTGAACAGAACCGCCGAGGTTTCGGCCGAGGTTTCAGCCGAGGTTTCAGCCGAGTCGGAGGCGGATCGCAGCCATGTCGGCCCGGTCCGGCTCCAGCGTCGATCGCCAGCCGATAACCCACCAGGCCGGCCAATCCGCCAGCCGGACACGTTCTACCGGCGATGCTGTTTCATGGCGCTGGCAGCTTCCCGCTGGCCGTCGCGCTCCCGCTCGGTGGCGCGCTTGTCATGCTGCTTCTTGCCCTTGGCCAGGCCAATTTCACACTTGATGCGGCCCTTCAGGTAATGCAGGTTGATCGGCACCAGGGTGTAGCCGGAGCGGTCGACCTTGGAAATGAGTTTCTTGATTTCTTCTGCATGCAGCAACAGCTTGCGGGTGCGCACGTTCATCGGGGTGACATGCGACGACGCCGACAAGAGCGGACTGATATGGGCGCCGAACAGGAAAATCTCGCCATTGTTGATGATGACGTAGGCTTCCTTCAACTGCACGCGACCGGCGCGGATGGCTTTCGCTTCCCAGCCTTCCAGCATGATGCCGGCTTCGTATCGCTCCTCGACGAAGTAATCGTGGAATGCCTTTCTGTTATCGACAATGGTCATGAATCGTGATCTGCTTCCTGCGGTGCATAAAGTTAAGGGGTCAAGGCGTGAAGGGCGACGAGCGAATCGAGGCAGGACCGCCACTGCGCCAGGGGTACGGGCACGTCGTGCAGCGCGGCGGCAGTTCGGCTCGTACCGGATGCTGCAAGTGGCCGGGGAACCGGTCGGTTAAAATTGCAATTTCCTGATTCTATCAAACGGTGCTTCATCAATGGCTGTCGTGCACAAATCCGTACTCCTCAATTACAGCGCCGAGCAAATGTTTGCGCTGGTCGACAAGGTCGAAGATTATCCGCAATTCCTGCCCTGGTGCGGTGGCGTCGAGGTGCGCGAGCGCGATGGCGAGCGCCTGGTCGCCACCCTGGCCATCAATTATCACGGCGTGCGCCAGAGCTTCACCACCGAAAACATCAATACCCGCCCGACCATGATGAAGATGCGCCTGGTCGATGGCCCGTTCAAGTCGCTCGACGGTACCTGGACCTTCAAGGCGCTGCGCGACGATGCCTGCAAGGTCGATTTCGACTTGAAGTACGAATTTTCAAGCCGCCTGCTGGAGCAAATCATCGGGCCGGTGTTTTCAGTGATCGCCAACAGCTTCGTGGATTCGTTCTGCAAGCGTGCAGGCGTGGTCTATGGGGGATAAGCCGATTCCACCAGCGCTGGCGGTCCAGGTGTGCCATGCGGCGAGTCCCTCGCACATCGTCATGATCGGCCTGGAAGTGGCGCCCGGCACGACGCTGTTGCAGGCAATTGAGCAGAGCGGACTGCTGGATCAGGTCGCCGATCTGGATCTGGCGCGCTGCCGGGTCGGGATCTGGAACAAGCTCAAGCCGCTCGAGACGGCGCTACGTGATCGTGACCGCATCGAAGTCTACCGGCCGCTGCTGGCAGACCCGATGGATGCGCGCCGCCGGCGCGCCGCAAAGGCGGGGCTAGGGTAGGCTAGGCTACTTGCAGGACTCCAGCACGCGCTGCGTATCGCGCACTTCCTGGGCCCGCTTGTCATCCGAAATGAAGGATTTTTCTCCGTTCTTGTCGGTGCTGGAAATACGCTCGCCGGATTGCAGGCTGCGATTGTAGGCCTGGGCCCGTTCGCAATTCTTGGCCTTGTCGGCGGCATCCTTGGCTTCGTCGGCGCTCTTTTTATCCTTGTCCGCCTGCTCGGTCTTGCGCTTGATGTAATCAGCGTTTTTTTCCGCCGTGGTCTGCGGACCTTTGGGCGTTGCGGCCGCATCCTTCGCCACGGAAGTCGTTGCCTGCGCCGGCGCCGCTTCCACATCGGCGGCGCGCGGGTTGCGCAGTTCGATGCTCGGTTCCTTCAGGATCTTGTTCTTCGGTATAGAGGCAGGCGGCGGCCGGTCCGAATACTGCCGGGTGCCGTTGGCGTCGATCCAGGCGAATTGCGCCAGAGCGCTGCCGGCTAGGAGCGTGAGCAGCAGACCTATTGCATTTTTTACCAGAAGTGCGCGCATCGGAATCCCTTCGTTTACTGCCGTAAGTTTAATGCTGTAAGTCAATGACTCCGATTTCGCCACGCATTCTCCCCGGTGTCAATCGACAGGTGCGGAATTGCTTCGCTTTAGTTGGCTATGTGCATCGCAAACTACGTAAATTCAAGATTTCTGTATAATTCGATTTTGCGCCCATAGGATTTACCATGCGTCTCCTTCAGAAAGCACTCACCTTCGACGATGTGCTGCTGGTCCCCGCGTATTCCAATATTCTTCCGCCCGACACCTCGCTCACCACCCGCCTGACCCGCAACATCGGGTTGAACATCCCCTTGCTGTCAGCTGCAATGGATACCGTCACCGAAGCCCGGCTGGCGATTGCCATGGCGCAGGAAGGCGGCATCGGCATCGTCCACAAGAATCTGACGCCCAAGGAACAGGCGCGCGAAATCGTCAAGGTCAAGCGTTTCGAATCCGGCGTGGTGCGTGACCCGATCACGATACCGCCGACCATGACCATCCGCGAAGTCATCGCATTGTCACAACAACATGGCATCAGCGGTTTTCCGGTGGTCGAAGGTCGCCAGCTGGTCGGCATCATCACCAACCGTGACTTGCGCTTCGAGGAAGAGCTGGACGCGCCGGTGCGCGCCAAGATGACGCCGCGCGAACAACTGGTCTATGTCAAGGAAGGCGCCGACCTGATCGAAGCGAAACGCCTGATGAACAAGCATCGGCTGGAGCGGGTCATGGTGGTCGACGACAATTTCGAATTGCGCGGCCTGATTACCGTCAAGGACATTCAGAAAGCCACCGAGCATCCGTTTGCTTCCAAGGATGAGCACGGCAAGCTGCGGGTAGGCGCAGCCGTCGGCGTCGGCGCCGACAACGATGAGCGCATCGAACTGCTGGTGGCTGCAGGCGTGGACGTGCTGGTGGTCGATACCGCGCATGGACACTCGCAGGGCGTGCTGGACCGTGTCCGTTGGATCAAGAAGCATTATCCGCAGGTCGATGTCATCGGCGGCAATATCGCCACGGCAGGCGCTGCCAAAGCACTGGCCGACGCCGGCGCCGATGGTGTCAAGGTCGGCATCGGCCCGGGTTCGATCTGCACCACCCGCATCGTCGCAGGTGTCGGCGTGCCGCAGATCACGGCGATTTCCAACGTGGCACAAGCCCTGAAGGGCACCGGCATTCCGTGTATCGCCGACGGCGGCATCCGCTTCTCGGGCGATATTTCGAAGGCGCTGGCAGCGGGCGCATCGAGCGTCATGATGGGCAGCATGTTCGCCGGCACCGATGAGGCACCGGGCGAAGTCATCCTGTTCCAGGGACGCAGCTACAAATCGTATCGCGGCATGGGCAGCCTGGGCGCGATGGCCGATGGCTCGGCGGACCGTTATTTCCAGGATGCGGCCAACAACGTCGAAAAATTCGTCCCCGAAGGCATCGAAGGCCGCGTCGCCTACAAGGGCAGCGTGCTGGCGATCCTGTACCAGCTGGTCGGCGGCATCCGCCAGTCGATGGGCTACTGCGGTTGCGAGAGCATCGACGCCCTGCGCGAGCGCGCCGAATTCGTCGAAATTACCTCGGCCGGCATGCGCGAGTCGCATGTCCACGATGTGCAGATCACCAAGGAAGCGCCGAACTATCGGGCCGAGTGATCGGTTGATCCCGTCAGACCGGCAGCTTCCATCCACCCGCATTCACTGTCAAAAACGATGCACGCAAAAATTCTCATTCTCGATTTCGGATCGCAGGTCACCCAGCTGATCGCCCGTCGCGTGCGCGACGCCGGCGTGTTTTCGGAAGTCTTTCCGTATGACGTCAGTGATGAATTCGTGCGCAACTATGGCGCGGCCGGCGTGATCCTGTCGGGTGGCCCGAGTTCGGTGGTCGACGGCGACACGCCGCGCGCACCGCAAGCCGTGTTCGAACTCGGCGTGCCGGTGCTGGGCATCTGCTACGGCATGCAGACCATGGCAGCCCAGCTGGGCGGCGTGGTCGAAAACGGCACTGTGCGCGAATTCGGTTATGCCGAGGTGCGTGCCCGCGGCCACACCACGCTGCTCGACGGCATCGCCGACTTCACCACGACTGACGGACACGGCATGCTGAAGGTCTGGATGAGCCACGGCGACAAGGTGATCGAGATGCCGCCCGGCTTCAAGCTGATGGCCTCCAATCCGGCGTGCCCGGTGGCCGCCATGGCCGACGAAGCGCGCCGCCTGTACGCCGTGCAGTTTCATCCGGAGGTCAACCACACCCTGCAGGGTGCCGCCATCCTTCAGCGTTTCGTGCACCAGATCTGCGGCTGCAAGTCGGATTGGAACATGCCCGACTACATCAGCGAAGCGGTCGAATCGATCCGTGGCCAGGTCGGCGACGATGAAGTGATCCTGGGCTTGTCGGGCGGGGTCGACAGCAGCGTGGCCGCTGCCCTGATCCACCGTGCCATCGGCGACAAGTTGACATGCGTCTTCGTCGATCACGGCCTGTTGCGGCTGGACGAAGGCGACATGGTCATGCGCATGTTCGCCGACAATCTGGGCGTCAAGGTTATCCGCGTCGATGCGGTCGACCAGTTCATGGGCTTCCTGGCCGGTGTCACCGATCCCGAAGCCAAGCGCAAGATCATCGGCCGGGAATTCGTCGAAGTCTTCCAGGCCGAATCGATCAAGCGGAAGAATGCGAAATGGCTGGCCCAGGGCACCATCTATCCGGACGTGATCGAAAGCGCCGGCAAGGGCAAGAAGGGCGCCCATACCATCAAGAGCCACCACAACGTCGGTGGCTTGCCGGAGACCTTGAACCTGAAGTTGCTCGAACCCTTGCGCGAACTCTTCAAGGATGAAGTGCGCCAGCTCGGCGTGGCGCTAGGCCTGCCGCATGACATGGTGTACCGCCATCCGTTTCCAGGCCCGGGCCTGGGCGTGCGGATCCTGGGCGAAGTGCGCAAGGATTTCGCCGACCTGCTGCGTCGCGCGGATGCGATCTTCATCGAAGAGTTGCGCAATACACCATTCACCGACACGGTCGGCGCCGGCGAGGGCGGCGGCCAGACGACGCCACACAAGAACTGGTACGAAGCCACCAGCCAGGCTTTCGCGGTTTTCCTGCCGGTGAAATCGGTGGGCGTCATGGGCGACGGCCGCACCTACGAATACGTGGTGGCGCTGCGCGCGGTGCAGACGCTCGATTTCATGACCGCGCACTGGGCGCATCTGCCGCATGATCTGTTGGGGCGCGTATCGAACCGGATCATCAATGAAGTACGCGGCATCAATCGGGTCGTCTACGACATTTCAGGCAAGCCGCCGGCGACGATCGAATGGGAATGAACTTCATCCGAGCGTTGACGCGCAAGACGTGATTTCGATTTAAAAACTAATTTCTCGTTCGTGAAGTCGGGAACTGTCAGCAGGGCGGCATCAGGCGCCGACCGTCGACTGGATGTCCAGCAGGGCGACGGGAACCGGACGGCCAAACAGGTATCCCTGGAAGCGCGTACAGCCATTGGCTGCAAGGAAATCTCGTTGCGCCGAATCTTCGACACCTTCGGCAATGATCGACAGGCCGAAGCTGTGGCCGAGGGCGATGATGGTGCGCACGATGACTGCATCGTTGGCGTCGTGCAGGATGTCGCGCACGAACGAACGGTCGATCTTGATTTCGTACAAAGGCAGACGCTTGAGATACGAAAGGGAGGAGTAACCGGTGCCGAAATCATCGAGCGAGAAGCGCAAGCCGGACTGCCCTAGCGCGATCATCTTGTCGATCGTAAGGTCTATTTCATCGAGCAACAAGCTTTCGGTCAGTTCGAGTATGAGGCAGGCGGGGTTGGCATTGCTGCGCTCGAGAACCTGCAGCACGTGCGGCACGAATTCCGGATGGTTGAACTGGCGCGCGCTGACATTGACCGAAATGGTCAGATGACGGGTCTCGTCATTTTCTGACCAGGCACGCAATTGGCGGCATGCGGTTTCTAGAACCCAGTAGCCGAGCTCGATGATCAAGCCGGTTTCTTCGGCTACGGCAATGAGCGTTGCCGGCATGATCATGCCTCTTTCGGGGTGCTGCAGCCTGAGCAACGCTTCGACGCCGGTCGTCTGACCGCTGCTGTCGACCTGCGGCTGATAATGCAGTTCGAATTCATTTTTTTCGAGGCCCCGACGCAGGTCGGACTCGAGCGCATTGCGCTCAGTGATGCGGGCTTGCATGGCCGGGTCGAAGAACAGATGGCGATGGCGGCCTGCGGTCTTTGCGCCGTACAGCGCCAGGTCGGCGCGCTTCATCAGTTCGTCCGGCGTATGCCCGTGCTTGCAAAACAGGACGATACCGATGCTGGCAGTCAGCGCGTGCTGACCAAGGGCCAGCGGGTAGGGCGCATCGATCGCCGCGAGCATTTTTCTGCCCACGGCGTCGGCCGCGATTGCAGCGTCCGAAGCCACTTGACCGAGCCCTTCCAGGATAATCACGAATTCGTCGCCGCCGCTGCGTGAGACGGTATCCTGCAGCCGTGCGCAGGACTGCAGTCGCCGGGCCGTCTGGCGCAGCAGCTGGTCGCCGGCGCCATGGCCATGCTCATCATTGACCGCCTTGAAATGGTCCAGATCGAAAAACAGCAGCGCGCCGTGGTCGCCCGTGCTCGCACTGATTGCCACCGCATGGGCCAGCCTGTCCAGCATCATGCGCCGGTTCGGCAGGCCGGTAAGCGGATCCTCGTACGCGAGCTTGCGGATCATTTCCTCCGACTGCTTCAGCTTGGTCATGTCGGTGGCGAACCGCCCGAGCAAGGACTGTCCCGATGCGCCGGAAAAAGGAAATCGCGTGTTTTTCCAATAGGACGGCAATTCCCCTGGCCAGGTGAGTTCTTCGATCGATTCCACGGCAATACCGCTGGCCAGCACGTCGAGATCACCGGCCCTCGGTGCCGCATGCGGATCGTGCTGTCCATACGGCGTGCTTGCTTGCAGCCCCTCGGTCCAGGTCTTGTCTTCGTCGCCGAAGGTCCTTTTCCAGCCCTGGTTCATGTAGACGGTGCGGCCGCTCTCATCGACGATCGATGCGATGAACGGCCCGGCGTCCATGAATGCATGGAATCGGCGTTCACTTTCGATCAATTGCAGTTCCATGCGCCGCAGGTCGATGCGCGTGGCCGCTTCATTCAGTTCACGCAGGATTGCCGGCGCCAGGCGCGTCAGATCGTGCTTCATGACGTAATCGCTGGCGCCAGCCTTCATTGCCGCTGCAGCGGCCGCTTCACCGATCGTTCCCGAGATCAGGATGAACGGCCTGTCCGATCCGGTGGCGATGCAAAGCGCCAATGCGTCGAGCCCGGTAAAGCCTGGCATCGAATAGTCGGAAATCACCACGTCCCATTGCTGGGCCAACGCAGTCGCCAGTGCGGCACGATCGTCCACCCGCAGACTGACGATATCGAGTCCGCCATGGCGCAACGCTCGCATGACAAGCAAGGCATCGTCTTCCGAGTCTTCCACCAGCAGCACGCGAACAGTCGTTCTCACGCGGACACCTGGCACGATGGCGAGCGGTTCATCGTCAGCCAGAACAGCCCGATCACCCTTGTCATTTCCAGAAATTCCGTGAAATCGACAGGCTTGACCAGGTAAGCGTTGGCGCCATCCGTATAGGAGCGCGTCACATCCTGCTCGAGCACTGATGACGTCAGGATCAGAACGGGAATGAAACGGGTGCGGGGGTCGGTGCGGATGGCGCTCAGCACGCCCAATCCATCCAGGCCCGGCATTTTCAGGTCGAGCACCACGAGTTTTGGCGGCGGCTTGCCTGCACGGTCGCTGAACGATGCGCGCGCAAACAGAAAATCCAGTGCTTCGACGCCATCGCTTGCGACGACGACCGGATTCACGACATCCATGCGTTTGAATGCGCGCAGCATCAGCGCGGCATCATCCTGGTTATCCTCGACCAGCAGGATCGGTTCAGGCAGTGGCGACATGAACCTGTTCCTTCACGTAAAAAAAGAAAGTTGCGCCTTGCCCGACAGCCGCCTCGCACCAGATCCGGCCCTCGTGGCGATTGATGATGCGCCTGGCCAGCGCCAGGCCGATGCCAGTGCCCTGGAACTCTGCCGCCGAATGCAGGCGCTCGAATGTGCCGAACAGGTTCGTTGCGTGCGCCATGTCGAATCCGGCGCCATTGTCGGCCACGAAAAAGACCGGCCTTCCGTCGATTTCCCTGCTTCCGATCGAGATGCGCGTGTCGGCGGTCTTGCCGGTAAATTTCCAGGCATTTTCGAGCAGATTCTGTAGCACGATCTGGATCAGTGGCCTGTCAGCGTCGATCTGCATGCCTTGCGTGATGTTCCATTGCGCCGGGCGTGCAGGATTGGCTTGTTGAATCGTCGCCGCAATGCTGGCGCACATCGCACTGAGATTAACCCGTTCGATCTGGATATCGGTGCGCTTGACCTGGGAAAGACGCAGCATGTCGTC
>JAYUWF010000197.1:0-5087 GCA_043753685.1 Herminiimonas sp. | reverse complement strand
GCCATGGGCCGCAAGGTGTCCGATGCCGTGATCGATACGGTCGATTTCGAAGGCTCGGGCGCCTATGCACAGGCGCCCGAAGCCATCATGGCAAAAGGCGCCATGCGCTCGGCCATGTCCGAGCAGGTCTCGATCGAGGAGCCGAGTTTCGAGCCGGGAGAAACCACCTTGCAGATGCGGCTGGTGGCCAAGGTGCGCTTCAAGTGATCGGGCCGTGAGCGCCTGCAAGAGTGTCCTGCGACGCGCGCCGGTTCTCGTCATCGGCAGTGCGATCCTGCTGGCCGCGTGTTCACCGAAAGCGCCGCCGCCCGATCTGGTCAAGACGCAGCGGCAGGTGCTGGAGCAATCAAAGGCAGTCGAAGGCGTGCTGCGCAAGCAGTCCGAGGACCAGGGCCGCGCCATCGACGACGCTTCGCGCTGAGCGGGCAGCGCCGCGTTTGGCGATTGGCTGCGTTGCCAGCGTTACATTTGAACCTTGCTCGACTAGAATGGCAACGCCGAACCTCGTGATCGACGTCCGGCGCTCTGCCGCCAGCCCCGTCCGGATCGACACTCAGGACAGGCACCGTTGCTGCATCACGCATTCACAGGATTCGCATGGCCACATTCAATCGCCGCAAAGCCAAGCGCAAGTTTTCATTGTCGAAGACTTTACGCGGCACCAAGCAGACGCTTCATCATCCGCATCTGATCGGCGTCGACGAAAGCGATGACGGCGGTGAAAGTCAGGTCCGCCGGCCGAGTCTGCGCCGGCGTGGCATCTATTTGCTGCCGAACGCATTCACGACTGCAGCGCTGTTCTGCGGTTTCTACGCGATCGTCATGGCCATGAACCTGAAATTCGATCACGCGTCGATCGCCATTTTTGCCGCCATGGTCCTCGATGGCATCGACGGCCGCGTGGCACGGCTGACCAATACCCAGAGCGAGTTCGGCGCCCAGTACGACAGCCTGTCCGACATGGTGTCGTTTGGCGTGGCGCCGGCCCTGGTGGTATACGCCTGGTCCCTGCGCGGGCTTGGCAAGCTCGGCTGGCTGGCGGCCTTCGTCTATTGCGCCGGCGCCGCGCTGCGGTTGGCGCGCTTCAATACCAACATCGAAGTGGTCGACAAGCGTTACTTCCAGGGTTTGCCAAGCCCGGCGGCAGCGGCGCTGGTGGCAGGGTTCATCTGGCTGATGGACGACCTGCGTTTTGCCGGCACCGACCTGAGCTGGGCCGCATGGATCGTGACCCTGTATGCCGGCCTGACGATGGTGACCAACGTACCGTTCTACAGCTTCAAGCAGGTCAACTTTCGCAAGTCGGTGCCATTCATTGCCGTCTTCCTGATCGTGCTGGCATTCGTCGCGATTTCCAGCGATCCGCCGAAAGTGTTGTTCGGCTTGTTCGTGGCATACGGCCTGTCCGGCTACGGCGTCTTTTTCTGGCGCCTGCTCAAGGGTAAGCCGGTCAGCATCATCCAGACCAAGGTCGAGGCGCCGGACTTGAAATAATCAGTCCACGCAGCCTTTGTTCTGTGTCATGGGCCGGGCAGCGTGGAAAGCAGATTCGGATGCCATCATGACTGTTTAACCGCAGCCAGGAGGACATCATGAGTCTCATTTCATTTTTGAAGGATGCCGGCGAAAAGCTGATGCACGGCGGCGGCGCACGCCAGAACGGCCAGACCGAGGCGGGCGTGCCAGCCACCGAGACGCCGCCAGCCGACCTGCAGGGCAAGGAGAAGGCGCTCGAGCAAGCCATTCTCGATTACATGTCGGCGCAGAACCTGCCGATCCAGAGCGTCAACGTCAAGTACGATTCCAGCAATTCACGCGTCATCGTCAGCGGCGAAGTACCCGACCAGGCGACCCGCGAAAAAATGGTGCTTTGCTGCGGCAACGTTCAAGGCGTCTCCGATGTCGACGACGAGTTGACGGTAGCCGACAGTGGCACTGCTCAATCGCAGTGGTACACCGTGGAAAGTGGCGACAGCCTGTCGAAGATCGCCCAGGATGTCTACGGCAATCCGAACGAGTACAACCGGATCTTCGAAGCCAATCAACCGATGCTCAGCGACCCGAACCGCATCTATCCAGGTCAGGTGTTGCGAATTCCAAGCGCCTGAGGCTGGGATACGTACTGAAAGTGCCGCGCGTGCCGTGATGTTTGCGGCACGCGGAACACCCCGCTGATCGGCGAATCGACGCAACAGTTGCACTTTTCCGCAAATCCGCTTATCCTTTTTCGCATGACCTTGCAACACTCCATTTCCGCAACGACCGCTTCCGGCCACCTGCTGCCAGGTTCGCTGCGTCTGCTATCGCTGTTCCTGCTGCGCTAGCGCGCAGACACCCACACCCCTCCCTTCGTGTAGTCCGACGCTCTTGCCAGAAACGGCCAGGGCAGGCGGAGTACACTGCGAACGCCTTGTGTGTTTGCCTTGAATTTGTTCCCCGGCACCCGATTTCCACATAACCGATTCACACGTGATACAGCGTTACCCCACCTTTTCAGGAGAACAGCATGGCCGAAAAATTGATCATATTCGACACGACCTTGCGCGATGGCGAGCAGT
This sequence comes from Herminiimonas sp., assembly GCA_043753685.1. GTDB lineage: Bacteria > Pseudomonadota > Gammaproteobacteria > Burkholderiales > Burkholderiaceae_D > JANXSS01. The sequence goes on along the minus strand of JAYUWF010000197.1, from coordinate 2,529 downwards.
CGCCCGGCGCGTCCATGACCCGTGAAGAAAAACTGCGCATCGCCAAGCAACTGGAGCGGATGAAGGTCGATGTGATCGAAGCCGGCTTTGCCGCAGCGTCCCAGGGTGATTTCGAGTCGATCCGCGCGATCGCCGGCATCATCAAGGACTCCACCGTCTGTTCGCTCTCGCGCGCCAACGACCGCGACATCGCCCGCGCTGCCGAAGCGCTCGCGCCCGCCGAACGCAAGCGCATCCATACCTTCATCGCGACCTCGGCGCTGCACATGGAAAAGAAGCTGCGGATGACGCCGGATCAGGTGTTCGAACAAGCCAAGCAAGCAGTGCGGTACGCGCGCACCTTCACTGACGACGTCGAATTCAGTCCGGAAGACGGCAGCCGCTCGGACATGGATTTCCTGTGTCGCGTGATCGAGGCCGTGATCGCCGAAGGCGCCACCACCATCAACTTTGCCGACACGGTCGGCTATGGCGTGCCCGAACTGTACGGCACCATGTTGCGCACCCTGCGCGAGCGGATTCCGAATTCCGACAAGGCAATCTGGTCGGTGCATTGCCATAACGACCTTGGCATGGCGGTTGCCAACTCGCTGGCTGGGGTGATGATCGGCGGCGCGCGCCAGATCGAATGCACCATCAACGGCCTCGGCGAGCGAGCCGGCAACACGGCTCTGGAAGAGATCGTCATGGCGTTGCGCACCCGCCGCGACTATTTCAATCTCGACATCGCCATCGATGCCACCCAGATCGTTCCCACCTCGAAGCTGGTATCGCAGATCACCGGTTTTGCAGTGCAGCCGAACAAGGCGGTGGTCGGCGCCAATGCATTCGCCCACGCTTCCGGCATTCACCAGGATGGCGTGCTCAAGGCGCGCGATACCTATGAAATCATGCGTGCCGAAGATGTCGGTTGGGCGGCCAACAAGATCGTGCTGGGCAAACTCTCCGGGCGCAACGCATTCAAGCAACGCCTGGACGAGTTGGGCATCACGCTCGATTCGGAAGCCGAAGTCAATGCAGCGTTCTCCCGCTTCAAGGAACTGGCGGACCGCAAATCCGATATCTTCGACGAAGACATCATGGCGTTGGTCTCGGACGAGCAGCATGCGCATCAGGACGAATTCTATCAATTCGTTTCGTTGTCGCAGCATTCGGAAACGGGTGAAAAGCCAGCCGCCAAGGTCGTCTTTTCGATCGATGGCAAGGAATCGACCTGCAGCGGTCAGGGCAACGGGCCAGTCGACGCGATCGTCAACGCGATCGAATCGCAAGTGGCCAGCGGCGCCGAGCTGTTGCTGTTTTCAGTGAACGCCATCACCACCGGTACCGAGTCCCAGGGCGAAGTCACGATGCGGCTGTCGAAGGCCGGCCGTATCGTCAACGGCGTCGGCGCGGATCTGGATATCGTGGTCGCGTCGGCGAAGGCATATCTGTCGGCGCTTAACAAACTTCATTCCAAGTCCGAGCGGTTGAACCCGCAGTTATGACGGTGGGCTGCGACGGCTGATTTACGATTGTATCGGTGACATTAAAAGAGGGCCCGCATCGGATTGCGGGCCCTCTTTTTAACTGCCTCGGGCTTTCGAGGAATGCACGCTACTGACGCGTTATTGAACCGCGATTTTCTTTGGCTGTATTGCCTGTTTTTTCGGCAGTACCAGGCGCAGTATGCCGTTTTCCAGCTTTGCTTCCGCACGCTCCTCATCGACCTCGGCAGGCAGTGTAAAGCTGCGCGCGAAGTTTTTTACAAGCCGCTCCGCATGGATCAACGTTTCACCTTCCTTGGCAACTGCTGATTTGGCTTCGGCTTCGAATGTCACGCGGTTGCCGTCTACTGAAATGCGCACGTCTTCCTTTGCCACGCCCGGCAATTCAGCCTCGACTTCATAGGCGCCCGTGGATTCGCTGACATTGATGCGCGGCGCGAGAGTCTTGCTTTCGGCTGCAGCACTGTTGCGCCGGTTTGCCGTGACCAGGTCATCGACAAGGCTGCCGAACAGATGGTCGAACGCTGCCGGGCCATAGGAACGGGACAGTGGTACACGATTGCGCAATACGATATTCATTATTTCGCCCTTTCAGGAAAGATGGAGCCGTGCTCCGATATCCAGTAGATAAGGCGTCGCAAAATGTTTTCAAGAGCAGATTGCAATAAAGTATGTTGCGCGAGTTTGCGGGTTCAACCGCGTCAAGGCCTCAAACGATTCAACGGTCGCGGCCGAAACCGAGTCCGAAGCCACCGCGCCGGTCGGGATCGCGCCGCAGGTCCGGCCCGTTGAGCATGCGCCGGACAATGCCGGCGTCATCGAAATGCACATGCATCATCGAGTCCGCCACCGGGTTTTCCTTGTACGGATAGGACCAGACTTCCTGGCGCACCAGCGACAGGTAAGTCGTCTCGCTGGGTGCGCCCAGTACGTGCAACACGTCGGCCCTGGTGTCGGCGCCGACCCGGATCCTGGCAAAGGTCTGCGGCGTCAGAGCTTGTTCATATGACAATAAACGGCCATCCGGTCCGATGCGGGCCAT
>JAYUWF010000196.1:0-5096 GCA_043753685.1 Herminiimonas sp. | reverse complement strand
CGGATCAGCGGATGGGCACTGCCGACCCGGGAACGCCTGTCCGAAGAAGTGCGCAACCTGGTGCTGGCCTCGAACGCCGGGCGCACTTTCGCGCGCCGCCAGAGCGAAGCCGAATTGCTGGAAACGGTCACGCGCTCGGCGCGCATCCTGTTCGGTTTCGACGATGCGATCATGTTGCAGATGAATCCGACCGGCCATGCATTGATCGGTTGCGCGGTCGGTCCGCATCGCCAGCGCTTGAGCGAGTTTTCGGTGCCGCTCGATGCCGACAGTCCGATCGCGCTGGCAGCCAGGCAGTCGCGCGTGACGCCGCTGCGGCGCAACGGCAAATTGCTTGGCGTCGGTGAAGAACAATTGTTGCGCATGTTAGGCACCAATGCACTGGTGTCGCTGCCGCTGTCGCATGGCGGACGCTGTATCGGCGTGCTGGTGGGCGGCATCGGCCCCGAGCAGTTACCCGACCTGCAGCGCCGCGAGCGCTTCCTCCAGGCCTTCGCCGCCCAGGCCAGTGCCGCGCTGGTGGCCGCCGGCAGTCAGCGCAGCGACAGCGACCAGCAACTGGCCAGCGTCGCCGAAGAATATCGGGAAGCCTCGCGCCGGGTCGCGCACGAGGTCAACAATCCGCTGTCGATCATCAAGAATTACCTCTCCATCCTCGACAGCAAGCTGCTGCGCCAGGAACCGGTGCTGGGAGAAATGTCGATCCTCAATGAAGAGATCGACCGCGTCGGCCAGATCGTCAACGGCATGGCCGACATGCAGCCCACCATCCGCACCGGCGGCAGCGGCGGCAGCGACATCAACCGCATTGCCGGCGACGTCGTGCGCCTGTTTCAGGATACCGAATTCGTGCCGGCGGCGGTCCGCATCGTCACTCGCCTGCAGGACCAGCCGTCGGAAATCGCGGCCGGCGCCGACATCGTCAAGCAGATCCTGGTGAACCTGTTGAAGAACGCGGTCGAAGCCATGCCGCGCGGCGGCGAAATCGAAATCGCCAACAATGGCCAGCTCAACCGCGACGGCCGCCTGTACCTGGAGCTGTCGATTCGCGACACCGGCACCGGCATCGCGCCGGAAATCATGGCCAACCTGTTTTCGCCCGGACGCAGCACCAAGGACGGCGCCAACCGCGGGCTCGGACTGTCGATCGTGCATGGTCTGGTGCGCCAGATCGAGGGCGTGATCCTCTGCCGCAGCGGCAAGCAGGGCACCACTTTCGAAATCCTGTTGCCGGTACCCGCGGCGGTTGCAACCGGCAGTGACGGCAGCACGCCCGGCGCCGGCGTCACGGGATCCTCCGGCGCCACCGGCGGCAAGGGCCTGCCGCGTTCGGCTGCGGCACAGTCGCAGATGATGGATTCGCTGTAAGAGGATCGACCCCTTGACCACGCCAAACGATCCGATCGCCATCAACTTCAATCCCAACGGCCTGGTGACGCCACCGGAGGGCGATCCCAAGCGCCAGTTGCGCCTGTTGCTGGTCGACGACGAGCCACGCCTGCTGTCGAGCCTGTGCGAATTGCTGCGCGACCGGGACTATCAGCTCGTGACCGCAACCTGCGGCGCCGAGGCGGTCGAACAGCTCGGCAAGATGCATTTCGACCTGGTGCTGCTGGACCTGCGCCTGCCGGATTTCGGCGGTCATGAAATCATGGATTTCATGCGCGTGCAAGGCATCAGGACGCACATCATCGTACTTTCCGGCGAGACCGGCGTCGACGGCGCCATCGGTGCATTGAAGCGCGGCGCCTTCGATTACCTGCGCAAGCCCTACACCCGCGACGACCTGCTCAAGACCGTCGACAATGCGCTGCGCCAGCGGCTGCTGGAAATCGAGAACCGGCGCATCGCCTGGCAGCTCGAGTGTTCCGAAAAACTGTATCGCTACCTGGTCGACAGTTCGCCTGACATCATCTACACGCTCAACCAGGAAGGCCGTTTTTCCTTCGTCAATGACCGCGCGCACCAGTTACTCGGTTTTTCGCGCGACGAGTTGATCGGCAAGCATTATTCGACCGTGGTGCACGACGACGACCTGGAACGCGCGTACTACGTCTTCAACGAACGCCGGGTCGGCGAACGCGCCTCGCGCAACGTCGAGCTGCGCCTGAAATCCTTGAACGGCGACGACAAGGAACGCACCTTCGACCATACCCTGATGACGCTGTCGTTCAATTCGATGGGCATGTATTCGGACGACGACGCGGTGCGCAAGCTGGAATTCCACGGCACCTACGGCGTGGCGCGCGACATCACCGATCGCAAGCGCGCCGAAGAACTGATTTCCTACCAGGCTTATCACGACATCCTGACCGACCTGCCGAACCGGATCCTGTTCAAGGACCGCCTCGGCCTGGCGATGATCCAGTCCAAGCGCAATGAAACCGAACTGGCCGTGATGTTCGTCGACCTGGACCGCTTCAAGCTGGTCAACGACACACTCGGCCACATCAAGGGCGACGAACTGCTGCAGCAAGTGGCGGGGCGACTGAAGGAAAGCCTGCGCCGCGGCGACACGCTGGCGCGCCTGGGCGGCGACGAATTCACCATCTTCCTGCCGGAGTTGCAGTCGCGTGAAGATGCGCAGGTGGTTGCGGAAAAATTCCTGGAATGCCTGCAGCAGGCGTTTTTCCTCGATGGCCATGAAGTCTACATTTCGGCATCGATCGGCATCGCGGTCTATCCGACCGATGGCGATACGATGGACGACCTGTTGCGGCATGCCGATATCGCGATGTACCAGGTCAAGGCCGATGGCAAGAACGGCTACAGTTTCTACGACCCGACCATGCTCGACGCGTCGTACCAGAAGATCACGCTGGAGCAGAGCCTGCGCCGCGCGCTGGAGCAGGGCGAACTCGAAATGTATTACCAGCCGCAGATCGACGTGCGTACCGGCGAGATCGTCGGCGCCGAAGGGTTGATGCGCTGGAATCATCCGCAGCGCGGCTTGCTGACGGCCGGCGAGTTCCTGCCGTTCGCGGAAGAAAACGGCTTGATGATCCCGATCTCGGACTGGATGCTGGAAGCGCTGTGCCGCGACCTGGTGCACTGGAACGCGGTCGGCGGCGAGCCGGTACGGTTATCGCTGAACCTGTCGCCGCAATACCTGGATCGCGGCGACTTCGTCGAAAAGATGCGCCTGGCGCTGGCCAAGTACGATATCTCGCCGACCCAAATCGAAGTCGAGATCACCGAAAACATCTGCATCCGCAATCCGCAATACGCGATCGACCAGTTGAACCGCCTGTGCCAGCTCGGCGTCTCGGTGGCGATCGACGATTTCGGCACCGGTTATTCCTCGCTGGCATACCTGCACCGCTTCCCGATCCACACCATCAAAATCGACCAGTCGTTTGTGAAGGAAATCCAGCGCGAGAACGGCCATTTCCCGGTGGTCCTGGCGATCATTTCGATTGCCAGCGGACTCGGATTGAACCTGGTCGCCGAAGGTGTAGAGACCGAGATCCAGGCGCATTACCTGGAACAGTCGGGCTGCACCACCATGCAGGGTTTCCTGTATTACCAGCCATTGGCGCGACGCCAGTTCGTGCAACTGCTGCGCGAAAAAATGGCTCTGCGCAGCACGCCTGCGGTAGCTCGCAGCCTGCGTGCATGAGCCGGGCCTGAGCATGGACACCGGCACCATCGACCCGGCGCTGCGCGACGAGGCCGTGCGCGGCAATGCAGACGCGCAGAACCGACTCGGCATGCTCTACAGCAGCGGCAAGGGCGTGGCGCAGGACTGGCCGCAGGCGACCGGCTGGTTCCGGCAAGCGGCCGAACAAGGCCATCCCAGCGCGCAATTCAATCTCGGCGTAATTTACGGCAACGGCCAGGGCGTGCGCCAGGACCATCCGCAGGCGCTGACCTGGTATCGCAAGGCAGCCCACCAGGGGCATGCGAAAGCACAGTTCAACCTGGGCCTGATGTACGCCGCCGGCCAGGGTGTGGCGCAGAGTCATGAGCTGGCGCGCAGCTGGTACACCGACGCCGCAGAGCAGGGCCATGCCGGCGCACAGAACAATCTTGGCCTGATGTTCGTCAACGGCCACGGCGCGCCGCGCGACTATTACAAGGCCATGGCCTGGTTCCGCAAGGCGGCCGAACAGGGCGACGCAGCGGCACAAAACAATCTCGGCATGATCTACGGAAATCAGAACGAAGTGCCGCAGGATGCGGACAAGGCGCTGTTCTGGTATCGCAAGGCAGCCGATCAAGGCTATGCCAACGCACAGTTCAATCTCGGCGCGATGTATGAAGCCGGCCAGGGCGTGGCGCAGGATTATGCGCAGGCGCTGTCCTGGTACCGTGCGGCGGCCGCGCAGATCCACGCCAAGGCGCAGTTCAGTCTCGGCCTGCTGTACGACCTGGGACGTGGCGTGTCGGCCGATGCGCAGCAGGCCATGGCCTGGTACCGGCAAGCGGCCGAACAGGGCCATGCGCGGGCACAGTTCAATCTCGGCATGCGCTACGACAGCGGCCAGGGGGTATTGCAGGATTATCAGAAGGCGCTGTCCTGGTACCGGCGCGCGGCCGACCAGGGGCATGCCCGGGCCCAGTTCAACCTCGGCCTGATGTACCTGGTCGGGCAGGGCGCCACTGCCGATGTCATGCAGGCCTACAAATGGTTCAGCCTGGCCGCGGCGGCGGCCGGCAGCGGTGAACTGGCCGAACTCGGCGACAAGCCGGAGCGTCACCGTCTGCTGGCGGAGGCGCGCATGGAGGCGGCGCAGTTGCAGCAGGCGGTCGGCCTCGTGCAGGAGTGGCGCTCGCGCCGCGACAAGGCGGCCTGACCCTACACGGACGGCCGGTCAGCGGTTCATCGCAAGCGCTGGAATCGCCTTCTGCACATCGTGCGCCAGCTTGAAAATGCTCACGTTCTTGGATAACTGTTCCGCCTGATCGTAGAGGCTCTCGGCAGCGGCGGCCGCCTGTTCGACCAGGGCCGCGGTCTTTTGCGTCATCTCGTCCATGTCGCCGATGGCACGGCTGACTTCATCGATATCGTTGCTTTGCTCGGCGCTGGCCGCGGCGATGTCGCTCATGATGGTCGTGACATTGCCCACCGATGCCACGATCTGCTGCATGGTCAG
>JAYUWF010000195.1:0-15418 GCA_043753685.1 Herminiimonas sp. | reverse complement strand
GCTTCGACGAAACCGCCTGCGTGATCATCAAGCATGCCAATCCGTGTGGCGTGGCGGTCGGCTCCAGCGTGCTGGAAGCCTACAGCAAGGCGTTTCAGACCGACCCGACCTCGGCCTTCGGCGGCATCATCGCCTTCAACCATGAACTCGACGCGAATGCGGCCGAAGCCGTCGCCAAGCAATTCGTCGAGGTGCTGATCGCGCCGTCGTTTACCGATGGTGCGCGCAAGGTGTTCGCCGCCAAGCAGAATGTCCGCTTGCTGCAGATCCCGCTGGCCGGCGCCGGTGCCGGTGCCAGTGCGGTCAACCAGCATGATTTCAAGCGCGTCGGCGGTGGCCTGCTGGTGCAGTCGCCGGACGCGAAGAATGTCCAGCTGGCGGAACTGACGATCGTCAGCAAGAAGCAACCGACGCCGCAGCAGTTGCAGGACATGATGTTCGCCTGGCGAGTCGCAAAATTCGTCAAGTCGAATGCCATCGTCTTTTGCGCAAACGGCATGACCATGGGTGTCGGCGCCGGCCAGATGAGCCGCATCGATTCGGCGCGGATCGCCTCGATCAAGGCACAGAATTCCGGTTTGTCGTTGGTCGGCACGGCGGTTGCCTCCGACGCTTTTTTCCCGTTTCGCGATGGGCTCGATGTCGTGGTGGAAGCAGGTGCGACGTGCGTGATCCAGCCGGGCGGCTCGATGCGCGACCAGGAAGTCATCGACGCGGCCGACGAACATGGCGTGGTCATGCTGCTGACCTCGACCCGGCATTTCCGCCACTGATCCGGTCAACCGTCGTCCAACCTGCATGAAGATTCTCGGCATCGATCCCGGCTTGCGCACCACCGGCTTCGGGATCATCGACAAGCAAGGCAACAAGCTGAGCTACATCGCATCCGGCACGATCAAGACGCCCGATGCGGATCTGCCGCTGCGCCTCAAGACCATCCTGACCGGCATCGCAGAGATCATTCTGACGTATTCGCCGGATTGCGCCGCGATCGAAAAGGTGTTCGTCAACGTCAATCCGCAATCGACCCTGTTGCTGGGCCAGGCACGCGGTGCGGCGATCTGCGCGCTGGTCACGGCCGACCTGGCGGTGGCCGAATACACCGCGCTGCAGGTCAAGCAAGCCGTGGTGGGCCAGGGCAAGGCCGACAAGTCACAGGTGCAGGACATGGTGCAGCGCCTGCTGCTGTTGTCCGGCATGCCGAGCACCGATGCCGCCGATGCGTTGGGCGTGGCGATCTGCCATGCCCACAGCGGCGAAGCCCTGGCGGCACTGGCGCTGCTGGCGCCGGGTCTGGCGAAAAAGGGTTTGCGGGTCAAGCGCGGCCGGCTGATCGGCTGATCGGCTCATCGGTACCAACGCAACCTGAGCCACTGGCTGGCCCGAGCCATCGCTATGCGTGGCGCTCGGCCTTGCGCGCTGCCACTTCGAACACATTGTCCCAATAGATATCGCCCCCGCGCAGGCGGGCCCATGCGCTGGCCATCAGGTAGGCTGCCGGAAAAAGGATGCCCCAGCGGGCGGCCTGCGCCACGTGCGCCAGTTCATGCGCCAGCAGACGGCGCGAATGCGCGGTGCGGTCGGCAATCACGATATGGCCCACCGCCATCGCATGCATCGCACCGAAGGGATGGTGGGCCAGCAGGAAGTCGCCGACCCGGCCGCGCACCAGCAATGCCGGCACGCCGAACTGCCGAGCCGGCAGACGTCGCGCACTGCCGCCGCTGGCCAGTACCGGTAGCGCCATCAACAGCCCCACCAGCGACAGCGGCAGCGCCCAGACGACGCCGGCAATCCGGCGTGGCGCCGAGGGCAGCGGTGTGCCGGGTTGAAAAGCCGTCTTGTCGGAAGATGTCGCGTTCGCCATGCCCTAAGTTACCATAAAGAAAAATTCGTCGAAGGATCGAGCGTGGACCTATTCAATTCCATTTTCGGCAGCAGCGGCTACCTGCCGCACGGCTACTGCTTCACGTGGACGCCCGGACTGCTGTGGTCGATGGTGGGCGCTGATGGTGTCATTGCAGCAGCCTACTTTTCGATTCCGTTGGCGATGACGAGTTTCGTGCGCCGGCGTGGCGCATCGTCGATGAATGGCGTCGCGTGGCTGTTCATCGCATTTATTTTTTCCTGCGGCATCACCCACTTGATGGATATCTGGACCATCTGGCATCCCGATTACGGGCTGCAGGCGTTCACCAAGACAATCACGGCGGTGGTGTCGCTGGTGACGGCGATTGCGATCTGGCCGCTGATCCCGAAAGCCCTGAAGATTCCGACGGTCGACGATTTGCAATCCGTGATTCGCAGGCTGGAAGCGGAGAGCAGCAAGCGGCGCAGCGTCGAAGACCGGCTGGTGGACACCCAGCAGAGCCTGGCGGTATCGCTGGGCAGCATCGGCGCCGGTTTTATCGCCACAGACCGCGCCGGACTGATCACGCACATGAATGCAGTGGCCGAGAAGGTGACCGGCTGGTCGCAGGCGCAAGCGCAGGGCCAGAACCTGTGGACGGTATTCCGGCGCGCGGATCGGCCGGCGGATTATCTGGCGTTGAATCCGGTCGATCGCATGATCGCCGAAGGCACCACGCTGGACACGGCCAGCCATGCCGAAGTCTTCGCGCGCGACGCCAGCCGCACCGCCCTGGAAGTCAAGGCCGCGCTCACCCATGCGGAGGATGGATTGGTGCGTGGCCTGGCGCTGGTGTTTCGCGACATGACGGAACATTTGCTGGCCGAAGCGGCGCGCCTGAAGACGCTGGAGCTGGAGGCGGAAAACATGCGCATCCAGATGGCGAGCCGACTGAAGAGCCAGTTCCTGGCCAACATGTCGCATGAATTGCGCACGCCATTGAATGCCGTGATCGGATTTGCCGACCTGTTGAAATCGGGCATGGTGGCGCCCGATTCGCCGGAATATCTGGAGTTTGCCGGCCACATCGGCAGCAGCGGGCGCCACCTCCTGAAACTCATCAACGACGTGCTGGATCTGTCCAAGGTCGAGTCCGGCACCTTCCGTTTTTTTCCCGAACCAGTCGACCTGCCGCTGCTGGTCAACGGCGTGGTCAGTGAGCTGCAGCCGATGATCCAGGAGCGTGAAATCGTCGTGCGCGTCGACGTCGATCCGGCGCTGCAACCGGTGGTCGATCCGTTCCGCCTGAAACAGGTGCTCTACAATTATCTGTCGAACGCGATCAAGTTCAACCGCCAGGCCGGCCGGGTCATGGTGCGCGCCAGCGCCGAAGGCAGCGATCGGTTCCGGCTGGAGGTCGAGGATACCGGCATCGGCATCGAGCAACACGAACTGCCGCGGCTGTTCAATGATTTCACCCAGCTCGATGCCGGTTCGTCACGCCAGCACGGCGGCAGCGGCCTCGGCCTGGCCCTCACCAGGCGCCTGGCACAGGCGCAGGGCGGCGTGGTCGGGGTGCACAGCGTGCCGGGGCAAGGCAGCACTTTTTACCTGATTCTGAATAAACATTCCGACGTGTCTGCCGTGCCAGCCATGTCGATCGAAGCCGGTGACGGCATGCCTCCGATGCCAACCGTTCCAGGACTTCAGTCATGAATTCAGCCACTGATTCAGCTCCAACCGCAGCCCCAACCGCAGCCCCAACCGCAGCCATGACCGTGCCACGCATCCTGATCTTCGACGACAATCCGTACAACGTGAAACTGGCCAGCTTCGTGCTGGAGCGCGCCGCCTTCATCATCGAGGCGGTGCTCGATTCGACCCTCGCCATGGCTTGCGTTGCCGCGTTTCGGCCGGATCTGATCCTCATGGATATCCAGATGCCGAAGATCGATGGCCTGGAGTTGATGCGCTGCCTGAAAGCCGACCCGGCGTTATGTCGCATTCCCGTGGTCGCATTCACTGCCTATGCCATGCACGGCGACCAGGACAAGCTGCTGGCGGCGGGTTGCGACGGTTATCTGTCCAAGCCGATCAATGTGGCGACCTTTGCTGACGAGGTCAGGGCGCTTCTGGCACCGAAACCGGTGCCGACCGGCTCGCCCTGAGCGGGCAATCCGAGGTCCCCGGATCGTATCCAAGCTGCCGTGATTGCCGAACGCATCCTGTATCATTGGCCGAACGAATTGCCTAGGTAAAGCCCCATGATCGGTCGTCTGTCCGGAATCCTGATTGAAAAGAATCCACCGCAATTGCTGGTCGATTGCAACGGCGTCGCCTACGATGTCGGCGTCTCGATGAGTACCTTCTACAACTTGCCGGGCGTCGGCGAGAAGGTGGTCTTGCTGACCCATTTGCAGGTGCGGGAAGACGCACACATCCTCTACGGTTTCGGCACCGCCGACGAACGCAACGTGTTCCGGCAGTTGATCAAGATCTCCGGCGTCGGCGCCCGCACCGCGCTGTCGATCCTGTCGGGCATGTCGATTGCGGATCTGGCGCAGGCCGTCACCTTGCAGGAATCGGCACGCCTGACCCGGGTACCCGGCATCGGCAAGAAAACCGCCGAACGCCTCTTGCTGGAATTGAAAGGCAAGCTCGGCGCCGACCTCGGCGCGCAGGGCGACGCCGCCCGTCCCGATGCCGGCGCAGACATCCTCAATGCCTTGCTGGCGCTCGGATACTCGGACAAGGAAGCCGTGCTGGCACTCAAACAAGTGCCGCAGGGCGCCGGAGTATCGGACGGCATCAAGCAGGCGCTGAAGGTATTGTCCAAGGGTTGAACGATGCCGCAACGGCAGGGCGCGGGAACTCGATCGCATATCGAAAACAATTGGCGGACGCAGTGATGCCCACGATTGGCGATCGATCCTCCATTGATTCACGCTAGAATCGATGCATGAGCATTCAGACCGATAATCTAACCGAACAGCGCATCATCGCCGCCACACCGGCCTCGCCCAACGAAGAGGCGATCGAACGCGCCCTGCGGCCGAAGCATCTCGATGAATACGTCGGCCAGGAAAAAATCCGCGGCCAGCTCGAAATTTTCATCACGGCGGCCCGCCAGCGCCACGAAGCACTCGACCACACCCTGCTGTTCGGCCCGCCGGGCCTCGGCAAGACCACCCTGGCGCACATCATCGCGCGCGAGATGGGGGTGAACCTGCGCCAGACATCTGGCCCCGTGCTCGAGCGCGCCGGCGACCTGGCCGCTCTGCTGACCAACCTCGAAGCCAACGACGTATTGTTCATCGACGAGATCCATCGCCTGTCGCCCGTGGTCGAGGAAATCCTGTATCCGGCGCTCGAGGATTATCAGATCGACATCATGATCGGCGAAGGGCCGGCCGCACGCTCGGTGCGCCTCGACCTGCAACCGTTCACGCTGGTCGGCGCCACCACCCGCGCCGGCATGCTGACCAATCCGTTGCGCGACCGCTTCGGCATCGTCGCCCGGCTCGAGTTCTATACGCCGACCGAGCTGGCGCGCATCGTCACCCGCAGCGCCGCCCTGCTGAATGCCCCGATCGTGGCCGAGGGTGCCTTCGAGATCGCCAAGCGCAGCCGCGGCACGCCGCGCATCGCCAACCGCCTCCTGCGCCGGGTGCGTGACTATGCCGAGGTCAAGGGCAATGGCGAAATCACGAAGGTCATGGCCGATGCCGCATTGGCGATGCTGGATGTGGATGCCGTCGGTTTCGACCTGATGGACCGCAAGCTGCTCGAAGCGGTGCTGTTCAAGTTCAGCGGCGGTCCGGTCGGCCTCGACAATCTGGCCGCTGCCATTGGCGAAGAGCGCGACACCATCGAGGATGTGCTGGAGCCATATCTGATCCAGCAGGGCTTCCTTCAGCGCACGCCGCGCGGGCGCATCGCCACGCCGCAGGCCTACGCCCACTTCGGCGTGGCCGCGCCGCGGGTCGGCCCGAATGGCGAGCTCTGGGATCACATGACGATGCAACCCGGCTCCGGGTTGTAAGCGGTACGCGCTTCATCCGACGAGCGCGCCGCGTTCTGCAGGTAAACCACGCCTGCCACGATCGCCAACACTACCGAGCGTCTCTACCGACGCAGGCGCCCGGCATGGCGGCACGGGCACCTGGCGGAATTAGTTTCAAAGAAGAAATATTCGAGAATTATTTCCTCCGCATGGCGCACGCGTTGCTTTAAGCCCGGTCAAATTCCCGTGGCGGCACTTGTATAAAAATATTGTGTCGCAGACAATCAGGGTTCGTAAAACCTCAACCTCTCCTTCGTCTGCGCGAGATCGCCATGCTGATGTCCACCCAAGCCAACCGTTACGCGCATCGTCTGCTCGATGCCCGAGCGCGTTCGGTCACGATTTCCCCCTTGACGTCCGAAGCACCGCTGTCGCTGGCCGACGGTTACGATATCGCCAGGCGCATTCTGGATATCCGGATTGCCCAGGGCGAGACGCCGGTGGGACGCAAGATCGGTTTTTCGAACCGCAAGGTCGCCGCCAAGTACGGTATCAGCGCCCCGATCGACGACCTGATCTGGGGTTCGATGTTCGACACCACCGTGCGCTATACCGAAGACAATCATGGGGTGCAGTGCCTGAAGGGCGCGATGCAGCCGCGCATCGAACCGGAGATCGTCTTCAAGCTGGCGCGCGCGCCAGCGCCGGACGCCACCATCGAGGAACTGGCCGATTGCATCGAATGGATGGCGCACGGTTTTGAAATCGATGTCTGTCCGTATCCAGGCTGGAAATTCGAGGTAGCCGATGCGGTGGCAGCCTTCGGCATGCATGGCGCGCTGATCCTGGGCGAGCCGCGGGTGCTGTCGGCGGCGACCCGGCGCAACCTGAATGAGATGCTGGCCAATGCCAGCGTGTCGTTGTCCTGCAGCGCACTGCCGAGCTTTACCTTGATGGCGGCCGGGTTCGGCAATGAAGTCCTGGGCAGTCCATTGAATGCGCTGTGGCAGTTGCATCGTCAACTGTTGAAACAGCCACAAGCCACACCGCTGGCCGCCGGTGAAATCATCACCACCGGTACCTGGACCGACGCCTACCCGGTCGTCTCGGGCCAGACCTGGACCACGGCCTTTTCCGGACTCAGCCTGGCGGGTTTGACACTGTCGTTCGTCTAGCGCCGTAGACCGGCAGGGCAACTGCCTGCGACGTGCCCCGACTTCACGGCTCGCGTACCCAGGTCTGGGTCCGTCCCAACAGCGGTGTGCCGATATAGCCGCGCACCTGCAGTTTTTTACCGCCCTCGATCAGTGTCATCTTGCTGCGATAAGTCTTGCCGTTACCCGGGTCGAGAATCTGGCCGCCGCCGTAAGCGCCGTCATCCGGTTTCATACCCGACAGGATCGTCATGCCGACGATCGGCTGGTTTTTCAGGGTGCCGTCGCAGTGCTCGCACAGTGGCTCGTATTCTGAACCATCGGCCTGGTACAGCTTTTCGATCCTGGCGCGCAGTTCACCGCCAGTGTCGGCGATCCGGATCAGGGCTTTCGGTTTGCCGCTATGCTCATCCATGCTTTTCCATAGGCCGACGGGCGAGCTGTCGTTGGCGGATGCGGCCAGTGGCAATTGGACAGCCAGCGACAGCAGCAGGCTCGCTGCCAGGTGGAATGTCGATGCGGTTTTCTTGTGCATTGGGATCTCCTCGAATCAGGTTGGCAGCTTTGCGAGTTGCTCACGTAATTTTTCGACGGTTTGCGAGAATGCCGTGCGCCGTTCCTGCATCTGCGCCACCACCGCCGCCGGTGCCCTCGCGACGAAACTCTCGTTGCCCAGGCTGTTGGTGGCCTTGGCGATCTCGCCTTCGAGGCGCGTGATTTCCTTGGTGATGCGCAGGCGTTCGGCGGCGATGTCGATTTCGACCTGCAACATCATCTTGACCTGCCCAACGATCGACACTGGCGCCGGCGACTCCGGCAAGGCAGCCACCACCTGGACTTCCGACAGTTTTGCCAGCGCCTGCAGGTAGGGGGCGAACGATTGCAGTTGCGCCTGCTCGGCGGCATCGGCCGATTGCAGCAGCAGCGGCACCCGCACGGCAGGGGACAATTGCATCTCGCCGCGCAGATTGCGGCAGGCGTCCGTCATGGCTTTCAATTGCAGCATCCAGGCTTCGGCGGCTTCGTCGATTTTTTCCGGTTGCGCGCGCGGATAGGGCTGGCGCATGATCGAGTCGCCCGCAGGATCAAGCAACTTGCCGGACAGCGGCGCGACCGTCTGCCACAGCTGCTCGGTAATAAATGGGATCACCGGATGCGCCAGGCGCAGCACGGTCTCCAGCACTTTCAGCAGGGTGCGGCGGGTGGCGCGCTGTTGCGCTGGCGTGCCGGTTTGCACCTGCACCTTGGCCACTTCCAGGTACCAGTCGCAATATTCATCCCAGATGAATTTATAAAGCACCGAGGCGATGTTGTCGAAACGGTAGTCGGCAAATCCCTTGTCGGCTTCTGCTTCGGCGCGCTGCAGTTGCGAGACGATCCAGCGGTCGGCTGCCGAGGCTTCGAGATAGCCAGCTTCCTTGACGCGCGCTTCGTCGATGCCGCAATCCTGACCCTCGGTATTCATCAGCACGAAGCGGGTCGCATTCCACAGCTTGTTGCAGAAATTGCGGTAGCCCTCGCAGCGGCCGAGGTCGAAATTGATGTTGCGCCCGAGCGAGGCGTAACTGGCCATGGTGAAGCGCAGTGCATCCGTGCCGAAGGCGGCGATCCCCGTCGGATATTCCTTGCGGGTGGCCTTTTCGATCTTGGTGGCGTCGCGCGGATTCATGAGGCCCGTCGTGCGCTTGCCAACGAGGGTGTCGATGTCGATCCCATCGATCAGGTCGATCGGGTCGAGCGTGTTGCCTTTCGACTTGGACATTTTCTGGCCACTGCCGTCGCGCACCAGGCCGTGCACGTACACGGTCTTGAACGGCACTTTTCCGGTGAAGTGTGCCGTCATCATGACCATGCGCGCTACCCAAAAAAAGATGATGTCGAAACCGGTGACCAGTACCGAAGACGGCAGGAACATCTCGGACTCCGGCGTTTTTTCCGGCCAGCCGAGCGTGGAAAACGGCACCAGTGCTGAAGAGAACCAGGTGTCGAGCACGTCGTTGTCGCGCGAGGCTTCGGTAACGATCTTGCCATCGGCAGCAGCGCGTGCGGCGGCTTCCTCGTAGGTGCGTCCGACATAGGGCGTGCCGTCCGCAGCATACCAGGCCGGAATCCGGTGGCCCCACCAGAGCTGGCGCGAAATGCACCAGTCCTGGATATTTTCCAGCCACTGGTTGTAGGTGCTGGTCCAATTGTCGGGAATCATCCTGACTTCACCGCTGGCGACTTTTTCCAGTGCGACTTCGGCAATCGATTTGCCAGGATTAAAGGTGCCTGCCGGCGCCGGCTTGCTCATGGCGACGAACCATTGGTCGGTCAGCATCGGCTCGATCACGGTACCGGTGCGGTCGCCGCGCGGCACCTGCAGCTTGTGCGGCTTGACTTCGGCCAGCAAGCCCTGGGCTTCGAGGTCGGCCACGATCTGCTTGCGCGCCACGAAGCGGTCCATGCCCTGGTAAGCAACCGGTGCGTTGTCGTTGATCTTCGCTTCGAGCGTAAAGATGCTGAGCGGCGTGAAGCCGTGCCGCTGGCCGACCGCGTAATCGTTCAGGTCATGCGCCGGCGTGATTTTCAATACGCCGCTGCCGAAGGCCTTGTCGACGTATTCATCGGCGATCACCGGAATCTGCCGGCCGGTCAAGGGCAGGTTCACCAGCTTGCCGACCAGGTGCGTGTACCGTTCGTCGGTCGGATCGACTGCGATGGCGACGTCGCCCAGCAGCGTCTCGGGGCGGGTCGTTGCCACGGTCAGATTGCCGCTGCCATCGGCCAACGGATAATGGATGAACCACATGTGCCCGTCTTCTTCTTCGGACACCACTTCCAGGTCGGAGACGGCGGTGCCCAGCACAGGGTCCCAGTGCACCAGCCGCTTGCCGCGATAGATCAGGCCCTGCTCATGCAAGCGCACGAAGACTTCGGTGACGGTGGCAGACAGTTTGTCGTCCATCGTGAAATATTCGCGCTCCCAATCGGTCGACGCGCCCAGGCGGCGCATCTGGCCGGTGATGGTCGAGCCGGATTGCTTCTTCCATTCCCAGACTTTTTCGATGAATTTTTCGCGGCCCAGATCATGGCGCGTGATCTTTTGCGCATCGAGCTGGCGCTCGACCACGATCTGCGTCGCAATGCCGGCGTGATCGGTGCCTGGAATCCAGGCGGTATTGAAGCCGCGCATGCGGTGGTAGCGCGTCAGGCCATCCATGATGGTCTGGTTGAAGGCATGCCCCATGTGCAGCGAGCCGGTGACGTTCGGTGGCGGCAGCTGGATGCTGAAGGCGGGCTTGTCGGCATCCATGCTGGCGCGGAAATAACCGCGCTGTTCCCACTCGCGGCGCCAGAAAGATTCGATGTCGGCAGGATCGTACGACTTGGCTAATTCCATGGGGATTCTTTGTCAATGACAGCTGCGAATTTAGAAGATGCGTTAGCCAAACATTATAAAGGACGGCGTGCGTCCATTTTCAGGAAATCGAGAGTAGAATCGCCAGATCGCCGCTTTTACGGGCGGAAAGCTAGGGGTCCTGGCGCTTGCATTCAGTTGTCTTGAAGACTGATTCGCAGGTAGCCGGGTGAGAAATACCCTTGAACCTGATCTGGATAATGCCAGCGAAGGGAAGCTGTCTTGGTCAGCATGCATCGCGCCGACCGCCAGTGCCTCCTTCGCGGCTCAACGACACGGGCAACCACCCGGTCCAATTGACTTAACGCGAAGGAACGCCATGAACGCAAAAGCCCCATTCCACTCCGAAAAATTCACCGCCGAGAACGCCACGGTGGATGCACTGGCAATCGCGCCGCTGCCGAATTCGACCAAGGTCTACATCGAAGGCTCGCGCCCGGACATCCGCGTGCCGATGCGCCGCATCACGCAGTCCGACACCGCTGCTTCCTTCGGTTTCGAGACCAATCCGCCGATCTATGTCTACGATACCTCCGGCCCCTACACCGAGCCGGGCGCAGAAATCGACATCCGCAATGGCCTGAATGCGCCACGTACTCCATGGATTTTGGAGCGCGCCGATACCGAAGAACTGCCGGGACCGAGCTCCGCCTATGGCGTCGAGCGCCTGAACGACCCGGCGCTGGCCGAACTGCGCTTCAACCTGCACCGCAAGCCGCGCCGTGCGCTGCCGGGCAAGAACGTCAGCCAGATGCACTACGCCCGCGCCGGCATCATCACCCCGGAAATGGAATACGTGGCGATCCGCGAAAACATGTGCCGCCGCGAGTACCTGGAGCAATTGAAGACCTCCGGGCCGATGGGCAACAAGCTGGCCGAACTGATGGGCCGCCAGCATCCTGGCCAATCCTTCGGCGCCGCGATTCCGGCGGAGATCACGCCGGAATTCGTGCGCTCCGAAATCGCCCGAGGCCGCGCCATCATCCCGGCCAACATCAATCATCCGGAAATCGAGCCGATGATCATCGGCCGCAATTTTCTGGTCAAGATCAACGCCAACATCGGCAACTCGGCAGTGACCTCGTCGATCGGCGAGGAAGTCGAAAAGATGACCTGGGCGATCCGCTGGGGCGGCGACAACGTGATGGATCTGTCGACCGGCAAGAACATCCACGAAACCCGCGAATGGATCATCCGCAATTCGCCGGTACCGATCGGCACCGTACCGATCTACCAGGCGCTGGAAAAGGTCAACGGCAAGGCGGAAGACCTGACCTGGGAAATTTATCGCGACACCCTGATCGAACAGGCCGAGCAGGGCGTCGATTACTTCACGATCCACGCCGGCGTGCTGTTGCGCTACGTGCCGATGACGGCCAAGCGCCTGACCGGCATCGTCTCGCGCGGCGGCTCGATCATGGCCAAATGGTGCCTGGCGCATCACGAGGAATCGTTCCTCTACACGCATTTCGAAGACATCTGCGAAATCATGAAGGCGTATGACGTCTCGTTCTCGCTGGGCGATGGCTTGCGCCCGGGTTCGATCTTCGACGCCAACGACGAAGCGCAATTGAGTGAACTGAAGACCCTGGGCGAGTTGACCCAGATCGCCTGGAAACACGACGTGCAGGTGATGATCGAAGGCCCCGGCCACGTGCCGCTGCACCTGATCAAGGAAAACATGGACCTGCAGCTGGAGCAGTGCTTCGAGGCGCCGTTCTACACACTGGGACCATTGACCACCGACATCGCACCGGGCTACGACCACATCACCTCGGGCATCGGCGCGGCGACCATCGGCTGGTACGGCACGGCGATGCTGTGCTACGTCACGCCGAAGGAACACCTGGGCCTGCCGAACAAGGCAGATGTGAAGGACGGCATCATCACCTACAAGATCGCCGCCCACGTGGCCGATCTCGCCAAGGGTCATCCGGGCGCGCAGATCCGCGACAACGCATTGTCGAAGGCGCGCTTCGAATTCCGCTGGGACGACCAGTTTAACATCGGTCTCGACCCCGACAAGGCGCGCGAATTCCACGACGAGACACTGCCGAAGGATTCGGCCAAGGTGGCGCATTTCTGTTCGATGTGCGGCCCGCATTTCTGCTCGATGAAGATCACGCAGGAAGTGCGTGACTACGCGGCCAAGCAGGGCATCACCGAGATTGCGGCGCTGAAGCAGGGGATGGAAACTAAGTCCATCGAGTTCGTGAAAAAGGGCTCTGAAATCTATCAGAAACAGTGAGCGGGTGCGCTGATGATCGAGATCGAACTCAACGGCGCGCCGCATCGCATCGATGGTGACGCTCACGTGCAGGCATTGGTCGAGGCACTGTCATTGGGCCAGCAATCGCTGGCGGTGGCGGTGAATCGGCAGGTGGTGCCCAGGGCGCAATGGGCGCAGCGGATGCTGCAGGCGAATGACCGGGTGGAAGTGGTCAGAGCAATTGGCGGTGGCTGAAAGTCATGCGACGTGAATGCAGTCAAGCCGGTAGTGATGCCACGCGAATGCACGCAAGCCGGGTCAAATTTTCGTCGTTCGGCGTACACGCAGTCAAACAGGGTCAGAGTCAACTTTCGCAGATTTTCCGCGAAACTTGACTCTGACCCTCTTTGACGGACCACGGAGTACATGCCATCGCGCTTCGAGCGTTTTCCCAGCACCACCTCCGGTTCTCGGAATCCGCAAAAAAGGGGTCAGAGTAAATTTTCGCCATGAACCCGACGAAAAAAACTCTGACCCCATTTTTGCTGCACCGTCATTGCACCATCAACTTTAAAAGCACCCCACCATGACATCATTTCCGGACTCTCAGCTAACCATCGCCGGCAAGACCTACCGCTCGCGCCTCCTGGTCGGCAGCGGCAAGTATCGCGACCTCGACCAGACCCGCGCGGCGACCGACGCCAGCGGCGCCGAGATCATCACGGTCGCCATCCGGCGCGTCAACATCGGCCAGGACCCAAAGGCGCCAAACCTGCTCGACGCCGTACCACCGTCGCAATTCACGATCCTGCCCAACACCGCCGGATGCTACAACGCTGCCGATGCGGTCTACACGCTGCAACTGGCGCGCGAACTTCTGAACGGCCACAAGCTGGTCAAGCTCGAAGTGCTGGGCGATGAAAAGACCCTGTTCCCCAACATGCCGGAAACCCTGAAGGCCGCCGAAACCCTGGTCAAGGATGGCTTCGACGTCATGGTCTACTGCAGCGACGATCCGATCCAGGCCAAGATGTTGGAAGAAATCGGCTGCGTCGCCGTCATGCCGCTGGCGTCGCTGATCGGCTCCGGCATGGGCATCCTGAACCCTTGGAACCTGTCGCTGATCATTGAAAACGCCAAGGTGCCGGTGCTGGTCGACGCCGGTGTCGGTACCGCATCGGATGCGGCGATCGCAATGGAACTCGGTTGCGACGGCGTGTTGATGAACACGGCGATCGCCGGCGCTCGTGATCCGATTTTGATGGCGCATGCGATGGGCCTGGCAGTGCAGGCTGGCCGTGCAGCGTATCTGGCGGGACGGATTCCGAAACGCTTCGCTGCCTCGCCGTCGTCGCCAATGGCCGGTCGCGCTACCTGACAATGGCAAGTCAGGACATCGCACACGAAAAGCGGCGCCGGTGCGTACTGGTGTTTGCCGGTGCCGATCCGAGCGGTGGCGCCGGCGTGTATGCCGATGTGCAGGCAATCGCTGCGGTCGGCGCGCATGCCCTGCCGGTAGTGACCGTGCTGACGGCGCAGGACAATAATCGCGTGCATGCGATCCATCCGATATCGGCCGAACAGGTGCGGCAGCACGCGCGCGCATTGATGGCATCCATGAAGATCGATGCGGTCAAGATCGGCATCGTCGGCTCACGGGCCAATGCCGCCTGCATCGTTGATCTGCTCGCGGAGTTGATCAGCCTGAACCCCGCGTTGCCGATCGTTCTGGACCCGGTGCTGGCCAGCGGTCATGGCGACGCGCTCACGCGTGAGGATGCGTTGCAAGTCGTCGCACCGTTAATTCCATTCGCCACCCTGGTCACGCCAAATTTGCCGGAAGCTGTTGCACTTTGCCCCGGGATTGTCGATGTCGCCGACCAGGCCGCAGCATTGAGCGCACGTGGCGCACGTAACGTGCTGATCAAGGGTGGGCATGGCGCTGACGATGCGGTCGTCAACCGCTGGTTTGCAGCCGATGGCACGACGCGGGAGTGGCAGTGGGCACGGTTGCCCGGCAGTTTTCATGGCAGCGGCTGTACGCTGGCCTCTGCGATTGCCGGCTTGCTCGCTTCCGGCCACGGCATGGCGGACGCCATCGATGGCGGACAACGGTTTTGTCAAAACGCGCTGGAACATTCATTTTCGATCGGACCTGGCCAGCGCATACCGCAGCGCACCGGTTTTCCGACAACCTAATGCATTCAATCTTTGAAGGAGACGCCATGAAGGACGGCTTGAAGGGCCTCTATCTGGTCACGCCCGATTGGGACGACACCGACCGATTGTTGCAGGTGACGCAAGCGGCATTGCAAGGCGGGGCGGCGCTGCTGCAATACCGGCACAAGACGGCAGATGCGTCATTACGTCAGATCCAGGCAAGCGCGTTGCTGGCGCTGTGCCGGCGCTTCAACCGACCGTTCATTGTCAATGACCATGTGGAGCTGTGCCTGGCAATCGGCGCCGATGGCGTGCATGTGGGCGGCACCGATGCAACGATCGCAGTCGTACGCGCGCGAGTCGGGCCGGACCTGATCGTCGGCGCGTCGTGCTACGGTGACCTGGCACTGGCGCGGTCGGCACATGCGGCCGGCGCCAGCTACGTTGCCTACGGCGGTTTCTACCCTTCGCGGGTCAAGAAATATCCGGTCACGACCGCAGTGGACATCCTGGCGAAATCCCGTGCGGAAGTGCCGCTGCCGATGGTCGTCATCGGCGGCATGACACCGGAGAATTCGGCGCCACTGGTGGCAGCCGGCGCGGACATGGTGGCGGCCATCAGCAGCGTTTATCTGGCAGACGA
>JAYUWF010000194.1:0-1599 GCA_043753685.1 Herminiimonas sp. | reverse complement strand
GTCGATCGTGGTCAAGCCGTCGTATGGGCTGGGCGACGACACGATCACGCAGATGCTGCAGGATTCCTTCAGCGCTGCGGAAGGCGACATGTTGCAGCGCGCACTGCGTGAAGAGCAGGTCGAGGCCGAACGCATCCTGCTGGCGACGCAATCGGCCCTTGACAACGACGGCGCCTTGCTCAGCGACGAGGAGCGGGCGACGGTCGACCGATTGATGGAACAGGTGCGGGCCCAGGTGAGCAGCATCGATCACCAGCAGATCAAGGCCAGCGTGCTGGCACTGGCGGACGGCACCGAGGAATTTGCCGCGCGGCGGATGGATCGCAGCGTACGCAGCGCCCTGGCCGGACGGCGCCTGGATGAAGTCTGAATGAGCGTGAATCGAAGTATTGCGAGCGTCGAGGCCCGACATGTGTTTTCCGGCCTGACGTCCTGATTGATTGATTGAATTGCGGCGCTGGCAAAGTGCCTGCCGCCGGTGAAGGAACCGAAGTGCCTCAGATCGTCGTCCTGCCCCATCCCACCCTGTGCCCGGAAGGCGCCGTCATCGATGCGCCATCGGGCAAATCGCTATGCGATGCGTTGCTCGAAAGCGAAGTCGACATCGAGCATGCTTGTGAAAAATCCTGCGCCTGCACGACCTGTCATGTGTTGATCCGCGAGGGATTCAATACGTTGCCGCCGGCCGAGGAAAAGGAAGAGGATCTGCTCGACCGTGCCTGGGGTCTGGAAGCGTCTTCACGTCTTTCGTGCCAGGTGATCCTGGCAAAC
This sequence comes from Herminiimonas sp., assembly GCA_043753685.1. Classification (GTDB taxonomy): domain Bacteria; phylum Pseudomonadota; class Gammaproteobacteria; order Burkholderiales; family Burkholderiaceae_D; genus JANXSS01. The sequence goes on along the minus strand of JAYUWF010000194.1, from coordinate 828 downwards.
GACGATCTGGTGATCGAGATTCCCAAGTATACGATCAATCAGGTCAGCGAAAGTCACTGACCGAAACGAAAAAAGACGGCAATTGCCGTCTTTTTCGAATTCCGGATCGCGTGATCCGCAGTTCAACCCTGCGAAGTCAACGCACCGTTGACCACACGCACCCGGTCGCCAACGCGCCAGCCGTCCTGGCCGCTTTGCGGGAAGGTCCGATATTTGCCGTCATCCATCCGAACACGAACCGTGTACGACGTGGTGGTGCGGGTACGCTTCTCGACTTCGTTGCCGCCGTAACCACCGGCGACCGCACCGGCTACCGTTGCCAGCGTGCGGCCATTGCCGTTACCGACCTGGTTTCCCAGCAAGCCGCCTACCACTGCGCCGACGCCAATGCCGACGCCGCTTGGCGCTGCGGCCTGCTGATGCGCCACAACTGATTCGACCCGGCCGCAGCTATGACACACGGCTTGCGCCACCTGCACGTCTTGGGCAGCATAGTTATCGTTCGAGACGCGCTGCGATGGTTGACGCTGCGTCACATGCTTCGGTGCCGGTGCGTAGTTCGACGACGGAGCGACGGCCGGCGCGTAATTCGAAGCAGGCGTCGAAGCAGGCGTCGGTGCCGGCACGTAGTTCGGTGAAGGTACCGCACCCATGTTCGACGCCATCTGGCTATTGGCATCCGTCGACAGCAGTGGTGCGCCATTCGCGCTCGCCGTGGCAGGTCCATTGGTGCCGTGTGAATTAGGGATCACGCCGGTGATCGCAGCGATACCGACCAGGCTGACCAACGTCACGGCTACAGCGGCGGTGGCCACGAGCGGGTGGATG
>JAYUWF010000193.1:0-1627 GCA_043753685.1 Herminiimonas sp. | reverse complement strand
CGAGGAACCGAAAGCGCCGAAGTTCGCACCCGCCGGCCAGAGCACGCAAATGATCGTCGGCGCCGACGCTACCGACGACCAGACCATCCTGACCACGGCCGAGACGCTCTACAGCTCGTACAAATTGAAGCGGGTGTATTACTCGGCGTTCTCGCCGATTCCGCAGAGTCCGAAAAGCGTGCCACTGAAACCGCCGCCGATGATGCGCGAGCACCGCTTGTACCAGGCCGATTTCCTGGTGCGCAGCTATGGCTTCCAGGTACCGGAATTGCTGCCGGCAGCGGGCAATCTCGCGCTGGACATCGATCCCAAGCTGGCCTGGGCGCTGGCGCATCGCGAGCATTTTCCAATGGACCTGAACACGGCCGAACTCGGCATGATTTCCCGCGTACCGGGCATCGGCATGCGCAACGCCAAGCGGATCGTCGAATTGCGCCGCATGCGTCGCGTGCGCTACGCGGACCTCACGCGCCTGAAATGCAGCATGAAAAAGATCGGCCCCTTCATCGTCACCGCTGACTACCGGCCGGCGCAGGATACGCTGGCCTCGGAACACCTGCGCCGATCCCTTGCCGACAAGCCGCAGCAGCTCGACATGTGGTCCGAGTTGCCCGCCCTGGCATGACCCGTAACGTCATTGCGCAATCCTTCGCGCAGTGGCGGGCAGTGGCGCGGGCGTTGCTGGCGCAGCAGATACCACCGCATGCGGTGCAGTGGAGCGAAACGCCGGCCAGCGACGATCTGTTCGGCAGCCTGGTCGAGGAAGACGATCGATCAGTCATGACGGCAGCGCCGGTGCGCCGCAACGACGGCCCGGCGCCGGTGCAGCCCACGATTCCACGCGAGTTGCTGGCCATGCTGGAATCGGCCGCCTGCTTTCGCGCTGCCGACCGCTACGCTTTCCTCTACAAGATCGTCTGGCGCTGGCAATGCGGCGAGCGCGACGTTCTGTCGGCGGCCGACCAGGACGGCGCGCGCCTGCATGCGATGGTCAAGACGATCAAGCGCGAAGCGCACAAGATGCATGCCTACCTGCGCTTTCGCGAGCGTCCGGCCGAGCTCGGGGCGCCGCAATTCGTCGCCTGGTTTGAGCCGGAACACGATGTTCTGCCACAGGTGGCCGCACACTTTTCCCGTCGCATGGGCCAGACCAGCTGGATGATCGGCACGCCCCATGCGACCATGTTGTGGGATGGGTCGCGGCTTGAAGCCGGGCCGGCCGTGATGAACGGTCCGGAAGACATCGACGATACCGGCGAGGCGATGTGGCTGACCTATTACCGCAGTACCTTCAATCCGGCTCGGTTGAACACCAAAGTCATGCAAGGACACATCGCTTCACGTTATTGGAAAAACATGCCGGAAGGCGCACTGGTGCCGGCCATGATCGCCGAAGCCGCCGCCGGCGCGCGCCAGGATGGCCAGACCCGCAGTGTCGGCGCCCGCACTGGCGTAACCATCCCGGTGAGCCCGGAAAACGCGCAACCGCAGCGCCAGCAACCATCGTCGCTCGACGAATGCCGCCGCTGCGAACTGTGGCGCAATGCGACCCAGGCCGTACCCGGTGTCGGCCCGACCACGGCGCGCATCATGCTGGTGGGCGAGCAGCCGGGTGACCAGGAAGACC
>JAYUWF010000192.1:0-5218 GCA_043753685.1 Herminiimonas sp. | reverse complement strand
CCGACCACGGCAATTACTCGAAGCGAGTGATGGCGCAGGACATGGCCGAAGTGATGACAGCACTGGGCCACGCGCGCTATTTCGTCTGCGGCCACGATCGCGGCGGCCGAGTCGCGCATCGCCTGGCGCTCGACCATCCCGGCGCAGTCAGCAAGCTGATGCTGCTCGATATTTCGCCGACCAGAACCATGTACGAAGGCACCGACAAGGCGTTTGCGACGGCGTATTTTCACTGGTTCATGTTGATCCAGCCGAAGCCGCTGCCCGAGACACTGGTCGGCAACAGCGCCGCATTTCTCTTGAAAACATTATTGGGTGGCTGGGGCTCAGGTGGCCATGCCTACATCGATCCGGCGGCAATGGCCGAATACGAACGCTGCTTCATCCGGCCCGACGCGATTCACGCGGCCTGCGAGGATTACCGGGCCGCGGCGTCGATCGACCTGGAGCACGATGCGGCGGATGCCGAGCGACGGATTACGTGTCCGCTGCACCTGATCTGGGGCAAGGACGGCATCGTCGGACGCATGTTCGATCCGATGCAGGACTGGGCCGCAAAATGCAGTGGGCCCGTGACCGGCACCGCATTTTCATCCGGACACTTCATCCCCGAACAACGGCCCGATGAATTGCTCGAAGAAATGACGCGTTTCTTCAGCGCCTGAAGACATTGATGGCGTCGCGCGTCTCGCGTGCGACACGCCGTGCGGCTTGTGCGAAGTCTTCGCCAATGCTCTGGTCCGGTGTCGCATACAGGATCGCGCGGGAAGAACTGATCATCATCCCCGTGCCGGCTGGAGTCCGACCGGCCGTCACGGTGGCTTCGATGTCGCCACCCTGGGCGCCGATGCCTGGCACCAGCAATGGCATGTCGCCGACCACCTCGCGCACGTGCGCCAGTTCCTGCGGGAAGGTAGCGCCAACCACCAGGGCGCATTGACCATTCGTATTCCAGCGCTCGGCCACCAGGCGCGCGACATGCAGATAGATCGGCAGGCCCTGGCTTTCCAGAAATTGCAGGTCCGAGCCCCCAGGGTTCGAGGTGCGACACAGCACGATGGTGCCGCGATCCGCGTACTCCAGATACGGCGCGACGGAGTCGAATCCCAGATAAGGACTGACCGTCACTGCGTTGGCGCCATAGCGCTCGAAGGCTTCGCGGGCGTACTGCTCGGCGGTGGCGCCGATGTCACCGCGCTTGGCGTCCAGGATCACCGGTATCTGCGGATAGGTCGCGCGCAGGTAGCCGCAGATTGCTTCGAGCTGGTCCTCGGCCCGCAGCGCGGCGAAATAAGCGATCTGCGGCTTGAAGGCGCAGACCAGGTCGGCGGTGCTGTCGATGATGGCCTTGCAAAACTGAAAGATCGCATCCGGCTGATCCTGCAGATGCGCCGGCATGCGCTTGCTGTCCGGGTCGAGTCCGACACACAGCAGCGAATCGTTGGCCTGCCATGCGCCTGTCAGTTGCTCGATGAATGTCACGACGATGTCCTTTGGGGTTTTTTGTCGGGTGGCAGCGCCAGTCGATTGCAATGTCGATTGCACTGGCGAATTGGCCGTATTGTAGCGCGGCGTGCTATCGTTCCGCCCTGCAGGCGTGGCGCTAACATGGGCTTGACGACTGGCGAATGCCTCGGCCAGCGGTGCCGGACCAGTCAGGGTGCCGCGCAGCGCCAGGAATACGGCGAACATCATTTTTACCGGAGAATTCAATGACGACCATGCGTATCCAACCCTTCCACCGCGCTTTGCGCTTGCTTGGTCTGCTGCTGGCGGCGTCGCTCATCGGCGGCTGCAGCTACAACGAATTCCAGACCAAGGACGAAGACGTCAAGGCGGCCTGGAGCGAAGTGGTCAATCAATACCAGCGCCGCGCCGACCTGATTCCAAACTTGGTCAATACCGTCAAGGGTTATGCCAGCCACGAGCGCGAGACGCTCGAAGCAGTGACCAGGGCGCGCGCCGCCGCCACCAGCATGCAGGTCACGCCCGAGGTCTTGAACAATCCCGAAACCTTCAAGAAATTCCAGCAGGTACAGGGCGACCTGTCGTCGGCCCTCTCGCGCCTGTTGGTGGTAACGGAAAACTATCCGCAGCTGAAAGCCGATGCAGGTTTTCGCGATCTGCAATCGCAACTCGAAGGCACCGAAAACCGCATCACGGTGGCGCGCAATCGCTACATCGCCAAAGTCCAGGAATACAACGTCCTGGCCCGCAGCTTCCCGAGCAACCTGACGGCGATGATCTTCAAGTACAACGTCAAGCCGGCCTTCACGGTCGACAACGAAAAGGCGATCTCCACCGCGCCGGCCGTCAACTTCGGCAAGTGACATGCGGATGATGACGCCGACATCGGTAGTTGACCGGATGCCCGGCCTGCATGCAGGTTTGCGCCGGGTGCTGGGCGTGGTCGTCGTCTGCCTGATCGGGTTCGCCGGCACCAGCCATGCACAACAAAACCCGCCAACCCAGGTCGCGGTACCACCGCTGACGGCGCAGGTCACCGACACGATCAACATGCTGGATCCGATCCAGCGCACCACACTCGAAACCACCCTGCACGACTATGCGATCCGCACCGGTACCCTGGTCGGCATCCTGCTCATCGCCAGCACCGCGCCGGAAGCCATCGAGCAGTACGGCATCCGGGTCGCGGACGCCTGGAAGTTGGGCCGTAAGGGCGTCGATGATGGCGTGATCCTGATCGTCGCACGCGACAATCCGAAAGAGTTACGCCGCTTGCGCCTGGAGGTCGGGCGCGGCGTCCAAGGCACGCTGACGGATGCGCAATCGAGCCGGATCCTGCAGGAAGTCATCGCACCGCATTTTCGGCAAAACGATTATTACGGCGGCCTGGTCGCGGCGACTGCGGCATTGCAGACCGTGCTCGACCGCGAACATCTGCCAGCACCGGCGCGCGCCAATCAGCCAGCCCAGGCGGGCGATGGCGGCGACTCACTGGCAGGCTTGCTGCCGATCCTGTTCATCATGCTGGTCGGAATCGCCCTGATCGGCTCGCGCCTGCGCCGCAGTGGCAATAGTTTGTCGAGCAATGGCTGGGGCCGCACTGCTGGCGTCATCCTTGGCAGCCAGATCGGCAGTCATATTGGGCGCAGCGGTGGGTTCGGTGGCGGCGGTGGTGGCTTTGGCGGTTTCGGCGGTGGTGGTGGAGGTGGTGGCTTCAGCGGCGGCGGTGGCGGATTCGACGGCGGCGGCGCCTCGGGAAACTGGTGATGAACCAACTCGAACGATTTTTTACGCATGTGACGACCTTGTCGGGCCAGGCGCGCCGGGCGTTTCCAACACCGACGCTGAAGGCTTTGCAGGACGCAATCGCCGAAGGCGAAGTCCGGCACCGCGCCCAGCTGCGCCTGATCATCGAACCATCCCTGGGCTGGTCCGATCTGCGACGCAACATGTCGTCGCGGGCACGTGCTCACAGGCTGTTTTCGCGCTACCGGATCTGGGATACCGAAGAAAATTGCGGCGTGCTGGTGTACATCAACCTGGCCGACCGCAAGGTGGAAATCATCACCGACCGTGCCGTCGGCCGCGCCGTCAAACGCAGCGACTGGGAAGCCGCCTGCGACACCATGACGCAGGGGTTTCGGCATGGACAGTTTCATGACAGCGCACTGGCGGGTATCCGGCACATGAACATGCTGCTGGCGGAGCATTTTCCGATGCGGGATGGTGATGACGACAGGAATGAGTTATCGGATCGGCCGGTGATGCTTTAACCGGTGCTGTAGCCGGCTCAACCGTTCTCGTACACCCACTGCAGTAACAGATCCTGCGCCTCCTGCCCCCGCGCCGCATTCGCATGGTTGATCATGCTGACCACCACGTACTGCTTGCCGGATGCAGCCTGGACATAGCCAGCAATCGCCCGCACTTCCGTCAAGGTTCCCGTCTTGATATGCGCATTGCCGGCAACTCCACGGTCCTGCAGCCGCCGCCGCATCGTGCCGTCGAAGCCGACCAGCGGCATTGAAGAAACAAATTCCGGCATGCTCGGCGCCCGATAGGCCATCAGCAGCATGCGGCCCATGGTGCCGGCAGAAATGCGCTCGGTGCGCGACAGTCCTGAACCATTTTCGATGACCAGTTCGGGATTCTCGATGCCGCGCGTGGCCAGCCAGTTCTTGACCACATGCGCGCCGCGCTCGGTATTGCCTGGCTGTTTCAGTGATTCGGTTGCCAGTGTCAGCAACACCTGGCGCGCCATGACGTTGTTGCTGAACTTGTTCATGTCGCGCAAGACTTCTGGCAGGCTGACCGACTCCCGTTCCGCAATCAGCCTGGCCTGTGCCGGCAGCACACCGTCGATCACATTGCCGGCGAATGTGCCGCCGAGATCGCGCCACAACTGGCGAAACACCGCGCCGAAATACTGCGTCTGCGTCATGCCATAGGGATGGATGAACCAATCCTTTTCGCCGCAGGAAGCCGGCATCCTGCCGTCGAAGGCAATCTGCGTGGCGCTGACGTTCAGCCGCATCTTGGCCTGCCAGTTGCCGCATTCTTCGTCCGACAGTTGCGGCGGCACCAGCGTTACGCCAGCCAGCGGCGGATGACTCGTGATTGTTGCCGTTCCGGTGGCCGGATCCGGCGAAAGATGCAATCCGAGCGCCTTGTAGCTTAACAACAGCGCATCCGGTCCGGCGTTGTACGGTTTGCCAGGATCGCCGTCGAAGCGCGCCGGATCGTACACGCCATCGTCGAACACGCTACGGTCCAGCACCACATTGCCGCGGATCTCGCGGATGTTGCGCGCGCGGATCTGGCGCAGGAACAGCCAGAAGTTTTCCAGCACCAGTTTCGGATCGCCGCCACCCTTGAAGATCAGGTCGCCCTGCAATACGTCGCCGCTTTGCATGCCGGTGGCAAAGGCGCGGGTTTTCCAGGTGTAGGTACTGCCCAGCAAATCGAGCGCGGCGGCACTGGTGACCAGTTTCATGGTCGAGGCTGGATTCAACGGGCTCTGGGTATTGGCGGCGACCAGGATGCGGCTGTTGTCGATTTCCTGGACGTAGGTGCCGACAGCACTTTGCGGAATGGCAGCGCGCTTCAGGGCGGCTGCGACGGTGGGTGGCAACGCTTGCGCGGCGGCGAGAGAGCATGTCATTGCGAGTGCCACCATCACACCGCTAGGTAATGCAGATGCACGAAGGAGCAACAGGCGGAAAATCGGCATGGGGAGCAGAGCCGGTTCGGC
>JAYUWF010000191.1:0-1633 GCA_043753685.1 Herminiimonas sp. | reverse complement strand
CGAACAAGGCCAGTTGCAGCGCACCCAGACCAGCGCTGGCGAATGGCTGAACGCCGAATTTTTTCAGTTCGACTTTAATGAATTCGGCATCGTGCAGTTGTTCGTTGGTGTAATGCGGCGCGTACTTGTTGATGGCGTCGACGATGGTCAGGCGATGGAACGGCTTGGTCAGATCCAGTTCGCGGCCCTGGTATGTCAGCAGGGCAGTGCCGTGCGCATCGATGGCGGCTTGGCGGATCACTGCTTCGGTGAAATCCATCAGCCATAGATAATCGACATACGCGGCATAGAATTCCATCATCGTGAATTCCGGATTGTGGCGCGGCGATACGCCTTCATTGCGGAAGTTGCGATTGACTTCGAATACGCGGTCGAAGCCGCCTACTACCAGCCGCTTCAGATACAGTTCAGGCGCGATACGCAGGAACATTTGCATGTCTAACGCGTTGTGATGGGTGATGAAAGGCTTGGCTGTCGCACCGCCTGGAATGGTGTGCAGCATCGGTGTTTCGACTTCCATGAAGTCGTTTTTTTCCATGAAGCGGCGGATTGACGAGATCGCAGCGGTACGCGCCTTGAAAGTGCGGCGCGTTTCTTCGCTCATGATCAGGTCGACGTAACGCTGCCGGTATTTTGTTTCCTGGTCGGAAAGACCATGGAACTTGTCGGGCAGCGGACGCAGCGATTTGGTCAGCAGACGCAGCTTGGTGACCTTGATCGACAATTCGCCGGTTTTGGTTTCGAATAGCGTGCCTTCGGCGCCAAGGATATCGCCTAGGTCGTAATGCTTGAATACTGCATGTTCCGCTTCGCCGGTCAGGTCATTGGTGATGTAAAGCTGGATACGGCCGTCGGCTTTGGGCCCGGAAGCATCCTGGATGGTGGCGAAGGAAGCTTTGCCCATGACGCGCTTAAGCATCATGCGCCCGGCAACCACCACTGTCACCGGTTCGGTCAGGAGCGTTTCACGCGCGGTTGCGTCTTGGTATTGCGTCTGTAGTGCAGCGGCCTTGTGCTGCGGCCGAAAATCGTTAGGGAAGGCAATTCCCTGGGTGCGAAGTGCAGCAAGCTTGCTGCGCCGTTCGGCGATGATCGAATTTTCGTCTACCGGCGTGGCCGCTGGTTCATTGTTCTTGGTCATATTATTTTAGGCAATGTGTGCAAAATGGCGTATGGGCTGGGGTGCGAGGTGCGCTTAGACGCCCTGTTTCAGCGAGGCCGAGATGAACTCGTCGATATCGCCGTCCAGCACGCCCTTGGTGTTGCCGGTCTCGAAACCGGTGCGCAAATCCTTGATGCGCGATTGATCGAGCACGTAAGAGCGAATCTGGTGGCCCCAGCCGACATCGGTTTTCGAGTCTTCCAGCTTCTGCTGCTCGGTCATGCGTTTGCGCAGCTCATGCTCGTACAGACGCGCCTTGAGCATCTCCATCGCTTCGGCCCGGTTCCTGTGCTGGCTGCGGTCGTTCTGGCATTGCACCACGATACCGGTTGGCGCGTGCGTCAGGCGCACTGCGGAATCGGTCTTGTTGATGTGCTGGCCACCGGCACCGGAGGCGCGATAGGTATCGATGCGTACGTCGGCCGGATTGATGTCAATATCAATCGAATCATCGACTTCCGGATACACGAA
>JAYUWF010000190.1:0-5236 GCA_043753685.1 Herminiimonas sp. | reverse complement strand
GCGCCGATGACGGCCGGGTCGACGGCACTCAGGTGCGATTGTTCGCCGAAGGCATACCGGCCCTGAAGGAAATGCCGGATGCACTGCGCGGCCTGGTGGCCACCGGTGGTGAAAACGATTCGCAGAGTCGTCAGCTGGCGCGCCACGTCAAGGAAATCGGCGAGCGCTACGTGGCCAATTTCAAGGTCACGGTGGTGCAGCGGCGCGACCGCTACCTGCGCGGCGGCGACCATATTCCTTTTCTCGAACGCGGCTATCCTGCGTTGCGCTTCACCGAGCCGAATGAAGACTTCAAGCACCAGCATCAAAACGTGCGTGTGGAAAATTACACGCAGTACGGCGACCTGCCGCAATTCGTCGATCCGCTCTACGTGGCGCGGGTGGCCAGCGTGAATGCGGCCGCGCTGGCTTCGCTGGCGCTGGCGCCGGCTGCGCAGCAAAAAGTGCAGTTGAAGACCTCGCAACTGGAGAACGATTCGTCGCTGGTCTGGCAGCCGAATACAGAGCCGGACCTGCTGGGCTATCGTGTCGTGTGGCGCGAAACCACTGCCGCACAGTGGCAGGGTGCACTCTTCGTCGGCAACGTCACCCAGACCACGATGAAAGGTCTGTCGAAGGACAATTACTTCTTCGGCGTGCAGGCGGTCGACAAGGACGGCAACGTCAGCGTCGCGACCTATCCGGTGCCGCTGCGCGAGCGTTGATCTGGAGGGCGGCGGGTGATCGACAAACCCCTGCCCGGATCACGTCCCTGATCTACTTCACGGCGGCGCTCCAGCACGCATGCTGCGCTGATGTACAACCGGCCGGCAAATCTCAGGCCGGCGCTGGATTGAGGACGTTCTTCGGCTGGCCTGCGGCGTAATCGACGATGTTCTGGAACGCGGCCCTAAAATACAGCTCGTAGCTGTCTTTCTCCACGTACCCGAGGTGCGGTGAGGCCAGCACGTTGTCCATTTTTAGATAGGCGTGCCCCGGTTCCAGCGGCTCGGATTCATAGACATCGAGCGCTGCGCTGCCGGGATGGCCGGCTTTCAATGCTGCTTCCAGGGCGCCCGCCGCCACCAGTTCGGCGCGGCTGGTATTGACGAACAGGGCGCTCGGTTTCATGCGCGCCAGATCCGCAGCTTCGACGATGCCGCGGGTTGCGTCATTGAGGCGCAAATGCAGCGTCAGCACGTCGCTGGCGGCGAAAAACGCTTCCTTCGAGGCTGCCACCGGCACCCCTTCCTGCTCGGCCGCGGCGCGACTCGCCGGACGGCCCCATACCAGGATCTGCATGCCGAAGGCGCGACCATAACCGGCCACCATCCTGCCGATTTTTCCGTATCCCCAGATGCCCAGTGTACGGCCTTTCAGGACCGTGCCCATGGTGTTGTGCGCCGGTTGCAGCGAACTGATCTGCCACAGGCCATCCCTCAGGTTGGCGGCGTATTGCGGCACCTTGCGGCTTGCCGCCATGATCAGGGCCCAGGTCAGTTCGGCCGGCGCGGTGGGGTCTCCCACGCCTTCGACGATCGTGATGCCGCAAGCGGTGGCGGCGGCTACATCGATGTGGCCGCTGACCTTGCCGGTCTGGGAGATCAGCTTGAGCTTTTGCAGCTTTTCCAGCAGGGCCTTGGAGAAGGCGGTGCGTTCGCGGATCAGGACCAGGGCATCGAAATCGGCCAGGCGGATCGCCAGTTGACCAGTTCCGCGCGCGCCGTTGGTGAAGATTTTCACCTCATGACCGTCTAGCAGGGAAAAGCAGGGCAGGCCGCGCACGCAGTCCTGATAGTCGTCGAGAATGGCAATCTTCATGCTGGCCCTAAAAGGTGAAACACGTAACAAAGCAACGTGACGCGATGACTGATTTAAACTCTACTACAACAGTCAAGTGTTCTTACTACCGTTTTGACTCTAGTCATTGAGGTCAAGAAAACCCGGGTGTACAATCGCCCACCTGTTTTTAGCATTTGACATTATTTGTGCGCATTTTGGTAAGACAACTTGTGCATGGAAGCATCGCATTTGTCGCCGCAGCGTGGCCATTATTCCACCATTCAGCATGCGCGGTTTGTGCCGTCACCCACGAGACGATGGCGCTGGCGCGATTGCGCAGCAGCGTTCCATCGATTTCACAGCCCGCGGCGTTTGGAAGGCGACCGGCACTTGTCGAGTACTTGCCAGGAATTCGCCTCGTGCCTTCCGGGTGACTTGCCGAATACTTTGCCGAGTACTTTGCCGAGTACGTAGCCTGATACCGCCGCACCCCGCTTCGAACGCATTCTTATTGGCATTGGAGGAAGTATCCATGAATCAACCCGTTATGGGTGGCGTTGCAACCTTGAACGTTCCTGCGTATGTAAAGCAACAGAAACTGATCAACTGGGTAGCGGAAATCGCTGCGTTGACCAAGCCCGACGCCATTTACTGGTGCGACGGTTCACAGGAAGAATACGACCGGCTGTGCGAACAGATGGTCGCCGGCGGCACCATGAAACGCTTGAATCCCGCCAAGCGTCCGAACAGTTACCTCGCCTGCTCGGATCCATCCGACGTGGCGCGTGTGGAAGACCGCACCTTCATTTGCTCGAAAGAAAAAATCGAAGCCGGTCCGACCAACAACTGGACCGACCCGGTCGAAATGCGCGCCACCATGCAAGGCCTGTTCGACGGCAGCATGCGCGGCCGCACGATGTACGTTGTGCCGTTCTCGATGGGACCACTGGGCTCGCCGATCGCCCATATCGGCGTCGAACTGTCGGATTCGCCTTATGTCGCCGTCAACATGCGGATCATGACCCGCATGGGCCGCGCCGTGTATGAAGTGCTGGGCACCGACGGTGACTTCGTGCCGTGCGTGCATACCGTCGGCGCGCCGCTGGAAGCCGGTCAGGCCGATGTCGCCTGGCCGTGCAATCCGACCAAGTACATTGTTCACTATCCCGAAACCCGCGAAATCTGGTCCTTCGGTTCCGGTTACGGCGGCAATGCACTGCTCGGCAAAAAATGCTTTGCCCTGCGCATTGCCTCCAACATGGGTCGAGAAGAGGGCTGGCTGGCCGAACACATGCTGATCCTAGGCGTGGAGTCTCCAGCTGGCAAGAAGCACTATGTAGCGGCGGCGTTTCCTTCGGCTTGCGGCAAGACCAACTTTGCGATGCTGGTGCCGCCGACCAGCTTCAACGGCTGGAAAGTCACGACCATCGGCGATGATATTGCCTGGATCAAGCCGGGCGCAGATGGCCGCCTGTATGCAATCAATCCGGAAGCCGGCTACTTCGGCGTTGCCCCAGGTACCAATACCCAGACCAATCCGAACTGCATGGCGTCGATGGAAGCCAACAGCATCTTTACCAACGTCGCGCTGACCGACGACGGTGATGTCTGGTGGGAAGGCTTGACCAAGGAAGCACCGGCGCATCTGATCGATTGGCAGGGCAAGGACTGGACGCCGGCAATTGCCAAGGAAACCGGCAGCAAGGCAGCGCATCCGAATTCTCGCTTCACGGTGGCCGCGATCCAGAATCCGGTCATCGATGCGGCCTGGGACGATCCGGCCGGTGTGCCACTGTCGGCATTCGTCTTCGGCGGCCGCCGCTCGACCACGGTGCCACTGGTGACGGAAGCCCGCAATTGGGTCGAAGGCGTCTACATGGCTGCCACGATGGGTTCAGAAACAACCGCGGCCGCGACCGGCCAGAGCGGCATCGTGCGCCGCGATCCGTTCGCTATGCTGCCGTTTATCGGCTACAACATGAGCGACTATTTCCAGCACTGGCTGAAAATCGGCAAGAAGATTGCCGCTTCACCGGCCGAGCTGCCGAAGATCTTTTGTGTGAACTGGTTCCGCACCGATGAAAACGGCAAGTTCGTCTGGCCGGGCTTCGGCGACAACATGCGTGTCCTGAAATGGATGATCGAGCGCATCGAAGGCACCGCCGGCGGCAGCGAGCACATCTTCGGCATCACGCCGGGCTACAAGGACCTGACCTGGGATGGCATCGAATTCTCGGAAAAGCAGTTCGCGCAGATCACCTCGATCGACAATGCGGCCTGGACGGCGGAAGTGAAACTGCACACCGAGCTGTTTGAAAAGCTGCACCACCATTTGCCGGCCGAATTGGTGTCGACCAAGGCGCAGCTGGAAAAGCGTCTGGCGGCATGAGTTAAAGGCACTGCGCAGTCGGGTCGCGCGGTGTTGAGTCGGGAATGAATACAAAAAGCGCGGAGCAATCCGCGCTTTTTTTTGGCAACTTGATCTGGACATCGGGAAGGGGCGCGGCCAACGCTTAGCGTCATCACGTCACCAGCATGTTACTGGGACGTTAGCGATCAATCACCGATTGGCCACCGGTTGAAACACCTGCTTGACGACCCGTACGACCCTCGTCGAATACGCCGATTGCTAGCGGCTCTCGAACAGCGGATCGCTGGCGGACTTCAACTCCTTGGCTTCTTCCACCATTCGGCGGTGCTCGATGCGCTTGCGCATGATCGCCGCATGGCGTTCCGCGGTCATCGGCGGCATGGTGGTCAAGTCCTTCAGATGCGCAATATTGGTGTAGTTGTTTTTGATAAGACGGCCCAAGTTAGTCACTCCACTGATGAGATAAAACCAAGACTGACAAATCTGCAGCAAGATGAATTTGCCGGTAATTACTGCAACAGCAATTGCAACATCGGCTGCGACCGACACCTTGATTCTGCACTAAATCAGGACCGTCCGGCTCACCTGTTTCAAAATACCAACCCTGAAGCAACATTCTTGCAAAGCAAGTGAACATGTAAAAATGCCCTCTCAGAAACTACCTGAAAGGGCATGGTGCGGCATATGCTGAGGGGCTACGCTAGAATGGCTTCCTACGTTGCAGTGCAGCGTAATTCGTCGGCGGTGTTATCCGCGGGCGGCCAGCAAACGCAATTCGGCGGCTAGGCTCGGCTGCTGCGTATCCAGTTCACGCGCCATCCGATTGAGCGCGACGATGCTGCGCAGGGTACGGCGTTGATTGCGCTGTTCCAGCGAATGACGCGGCTTGAACAACATGACCGCGGAGCGAGCCAAGCCCCTGACGATCGGCTTGAACAGCCATAACAGGCCGGCGATGAGACCGAAGCCGATGAGTGGACGCAGCGCCACAATGGCCACGCCAATGCTGGCGAGGAGGGGCCGCACCAGCGGCAAGGCGGTTTCGGTTGGAAATCCGAGGACGGCGATGGACATGGAGTTCTCCTTCAATACTAGTGATGTTGC